>JAHIKR010000126.1 GCA_018897415.1 Pseudomonadota bacterium | reverse complement strand
GCTGTTGAAATAGTAAAACAAAAAATAGTCAAAAGGGATCAATTGGCAAAGAAAATAGCTTCCTATAAAAATGATCCCCTACCTGAATGGGTAGGGAAGGATCTTGATATTCTAAAATCCATCGAAGAAAACGAAGGTGGGTCATGAGTCACGCCGATGATGTTCGTGAAGGCGGGGAATGCGGGACGTCCCTGATATCTGACCTTAGAGGCTAGTTATGGATGTCAAATTGGTAATAAAAATAGTTGCGGCCTTTGCAATGATATTCGGCGTAGCGTATGGATTACTAAATTTAATTTACCAACCGTCTTATCTGCTGATAGATGGTGCTGAAGGTTTGCCTATTTGGTTTAAATGGTTTGGCTGGATTATAAGTTCTTTAGGGGTATTTGCTTATTTAGTAATAGATTTTTACGACAGGTTTAAGGAAAATAAATGTCAAGATGAGGATTTAAAAGGTGGCCACTAACCCTGCGTTGACGCGGACCGGGGAAAAGATGCCATTTTTAACTTTTGCTAAGTCATCATTAAACTTCACGTATTCACCGCCCATTTGTTTTCCCGTCCGGTCACGCAGGACGTTGAGCGGATAAACAAATAACCTTGTAAAGGATGTAATATGGAAAAGAGTTTTAATGAAAAACTGATTGAGTTTCTTAAGACGGATTCCCGCTTCGTAGATGATGAAGGGGAGCTTGTCAAGGCGGCAGTGATTGACCGGGCGTGGAAGATTGATCGTGATTTAGTAAAGTTATTGCTTGCTGAGTCGGATGTTAAATCAAAATTCTTTGATGAAATCGAAGGCCACTGGATTTTCAATATCAATACTTTTATTGAATATATTTCCGATAAAAATTTTCTTGCCAATTCATATACCCGTTTCAGGAACAGAATTGGTTTGAATATTGGCGGTAAATTTCTGCGGGAGCGGGGCGAGGTGTCCCTCGTTTGGCCTTATAAGGATTGCGTACTGGAAGGCGGTCAGACCAGGGAAGAGGAAAAACGGAAAGAAATATTTTTCAATGAAATTCTGGCGCAGGATGAAATAGACCGGCTGTTTGACCCGAAGGTACTGACCAACTGGAAAAGATACACGGTTGATGGTGAACAGAAGGTTACGGAAATAAAGCGGGATGAAAACGGCACAATTCGGGAAAACCTGATCATCAAGGGCAATAACCTGCTGGCTCTGCATACGCTGAAAAAGCAGTTAAGGGGCCAAGTTAAGCTGATTTATATAGACCCGCCTTACAACCCACCGAGCAATTCAAATACATTTTGCTACAATAATAATTTTAACCACTCTTCATGGCTTACATTTATGAAGAACAGGCTGGAAGTGGCAAAGGAGTTATTAACAAAAGACGGAACACTGATAGTTGCTATTGATGAAAATGAACATATTTATCTTGGGGTTTTATTTGATGAAGTATTTCCATACCATGAAAAGCACTGTATTACAATAGTTCATAATCCGCGTGGAGTTCAAGGCACTAATTTTTCTTACACTCATGAATATGCATACTTTATTATACCGCGTGGTGTAAAAACCATTATTGATCGAAAAATCGAAGATGATGAAATAGACTGGAACAACTTAAGAAATTGGGGCGGTGAAAGTTTACGAAGCGATGCTAAAAATTGTTTTTATCCAATTCTAATAGATAGTCAGACCGCAGAGATTGTCGGATTTGGCGATGTTTGCCAAGATAGTTATTCACCTGGCTCCAGGAACATATCAAAAGGTGATTTAATTGAAATATATCCAATAGATAATGATGGCATTGAACGTAAGTGGCGGTATGCGAGACGATCTGTGGAGAGCGTAAAGCACCTATTAAGAGCAAGGAAGAAGAAGGGCACATGGGATATTGAGATAGGTAAAGATTTTGGAGCATATAAAACCGTATGGATTAACAACAAGTATGACGCAAATGAGTATGGAACAAAAATCGTAAAATCATTAGTGCCTGGATGTAAGTTTGATTTTCCAAAGTCGTTATATAATGTTTACGATTGCGTGCATTCTGTTGTTGGCAAAAAGAAAGATGCTATTGTGCTTGATTTTTTTGCAGGTAGTGGAACTACCGCTCATGCTGTGACTTTGTTGAATAAAGCCGATGGTGGAAACCGTAAATTTATCTTACTTGAGCAAATGCATTATATTGAAACTGTGACAAAGCAAAGAGTTCACAATGCAATGGTAAAAGAAGGTGTAACCGATGACTTCATCTACTGCGAACTGATGAAATACAACGAAGCCTATATGGACAAAATTCAAGCCGCCGAATCATCTCAAGAGCTTGTCGAACTCTGGAAAGACATTGCCGAAAACTCATTCCTGAACTGGTATGTGAACCCTGAAATGCCGCAAGAGGCTGTCAATGATTTCACCGAAATCGGAAAAACTGAAAACGGACTGGACAAACAGAAGAAATTGCTTGCGGAACTGCTGAACAAAAATCAGTTGTATGTCAATCTTTCCGAAATAGACAATGAGGACTTTGACGTAAATAATGAGGATAAGAAACTGAATCAGTCATTCTACGGCGAGGCGTACAATGGCTGATAAATTCCTTTATGAAACATTAGATTCTGCTTCTGAACTGGGTTTTTTGAAAAAAGAAATCCCGGACTATCTGAAAGACAATCTCAATTCCAAATTCGAACTACGTCCCTATCAGGAAGAGGCTTTTGCCCGTTTCTTTTACTGTCTGGACAATGAGTTTCCGGGTAAAGAATGGCCGCTTCATTTTCTGTTCAATATGGCAACCGGCAGTGGTAAAACACTGATCATGGCTGGACTGATTCTTTACCTGTATGAAAAGGGCTATCGGAATTTTCTCTTTTTCGTCAATTCCACCAATATCATTGAAAAGACAAAAGATAATTTCCTCAATCCGTTATCTTCTAAGTTTCTTTTTGCTGAAAATATACAATTTGGAACAAGTCGGGTTACTGTATCTCCGGTGGCAAACTTTGAAGGCGTCAACGAGAATGACATCAATATCTGTTTTACCACCATTCAGAAATTACATTCCGATTTGACCACTGAAAAAGAAAACGCGCTTACATATGAAGACTTCAAGAACGAGAAAATAGTTTTGTTAGCGGATGAAGCCCACCACATGAACACCCGGACCAAAGCCCAGCGGGAGATGTTTGAAAGCTGGGAAAACACGGTGGAGCGAATATTTAAGCAAAATGAGGACAACCTGCTTTTGGAATTTACCGCCACCCTGGATTACACGCATCAACACATTGTTGAAAAATACAAAAATAAAACCCTGTATCGTTATGACCTTCGGCAATTCCGCAATGACGGCTATTCCAAGGATGTGTATATCGTGCAGGCGGATTTTGAGGAAAAAGACCGTATTATACAGGCGCTGATTCTGAGCCAGTATAAACAGGAAGTTGCCGCGAAACACCGCATCAACTTAAAACCGGTCATACTATTCAAGGCTCAAAAAACCATTGCCCAGTCAAAAGAGAATAAGGACAATTTTCATAAACTGATTGAAAACCTGTCAGAAGGTGATATCGAGAAGATTCACAGCAAATCTGATATTCCGCTTGTGCAAAGAGCCTTTGGGTTTTTTGAAGGCAATCGCATCACTTCAAAACAACTGGCTGAAAGACTACACAAAGAGTTTGATGAAAGCCGATGTATTTCAGTCAACGAGGAAAAAGAGAAAGAAAATCAGCAGATTCTTCTTAATACCCTGGAAGATAAAGACAACCGTATCAGGGCAATATTCGCGGTGCAAAAACTGAATGAGGGATGGGATGTCCTTAATCTCTTTGACATTGTTCGTTGCTATACGACCCGCGACTCTAAAGCCGGCAAACCCGGAAAAACCACGATTGCCGAAGCGCAACTTATCGGGCGTGGTGCGCGATATTTTCCTTTTATTATCAATGAATATAATGACCGCTACAGACGGAAATATGATAACAACCTGATCGATGAAATGCGTGTTCTTGAAGAGCTTCACTATCACAGTATCAATGATTCTCGCTATATTTCGGAGCTTCGCACCGCCCTGATTGAAGAGGGTATGATAGATGAATGGGAAATAAACAGAGAACTGAAGCTCAAGGATACATTCAAAGAAACGGATTTTTATAAACACGGACTTGTTTATCTCAATGAGCGGGTGCGGAATAATTACCAATATGTAAAATCGTTTTCTGATATTGGAGTCACAAAAAGAAACTATGAGCATACACTCGCCAGTGGACGCGGCATATCAGGCGCGTTGCTTGCGGACAACGGCAATGTCGGAACCGTCACTGAATCAGGTCGAAAAGACATAAAAGTAAAAGAAATTTCAAGACATATCGTATGCAACGCAATTTCCAAACATTCTTTTTTCACCTTTAAGTCAATAAATAAATATTTCCCTCATGTAAAATCGCTCAGGCAATTTATAGAGGCAGATAATTATTTGGGTGGGTTGGAAATTACCTTTCAGGGGGATTCATCCGAGATATACAGTTTGTCCAATAAAGCGCAACTGGACGCTATGATGGGCCTGCTTGACCAAATCGAATCTGAATTGCGTAAGAATATAACAGAATACAGGGGCACGGAAATCTTCAAACTGAATAATGTTTCTTCTGTCTTTTCAGACAAGGTTCTTAAGCTGCTTGAAGGCAGTGAAAGAGCCAATGGCGATGAGCAATTTGTCTCCGACAAGGGCTGGTATGTTTTCAATGCAAATTATGGGACAGGGGAAGAAAAAGCATTTGTCAGAATGCTGGATCGCCAGATGGACGCGCTGAAAAAGAAATATGATGGGATATATCTTATACGTAACGAACGGCATTTCAAGATATACAGCTTTTCCGATGGGCAGGCATTTGAGCCGGATTTTGTTCTATTCCTGCGTGAGAAAAACGGAAATATAGTCACCTATCAGATATTTATTGAACCTAAAGGGAAACATCTGAAAGAGCATGACAAATGGAAACAGGATTTTCTAAAGGAAATTACTGAAATATTCAAGGGCAAGACTCTGGAATTCAAGACACAGAAAAAGACACAAAAATACAGGCTTGTAGGCGTTCCTTTTTACAATAATGAAGATGAAAACAAATTCAAGCAAAGCCTTTATGAAGTCGTATAGAGTTAAAAGCGCCCAACAAATCGCTGCACTGGATTTTTACTCCGCTACGCTCCGTAAAAACTAGTGAGCTCAAGCGTTGGGCGATGTGAAAATTTATAATTTATTACAAAAGGAGATTAGAATGAAGATCTATGTAGGAAATTTGTCGAACGAGGTCACCGAAGAGGACTTACGGCTGGCTTTAGAACAATTCGGGCAGGTTAAATCCGCCACCATTATAAAAGACAAGTATAGTGGTCAATCAAAAGGATTTGGATTCGTGGAGATGGCCTCTAAAGCTGAAGGGCGGTCTGCAATCGATGGCCTAAATGGCAAAGAGCTAAAAGGAAGAGCGCTTAACGTGAATGAGGCTCGCCCCCGCACTGAAAGTCGCGGTAGTAGAGGAGGATACGGTGGTGGCAGAGGAGGACCAAAGGGTGGCCGTAGCTTCTAATCATCGACATTCAACATATATAACTATGATCATATAAAATTTCGCATAACACATATGAGCCTTTTAGAAAAACGAGGATCTGATCAGTAAGATAAGTGTAAGATAACATAGTCAACAACGTAAACGTACGTAAACCTATTGAGCCGCGGTTAGGCAGAACGGAGATTTTATTCAAATGGAACCAACTGAATCTCTCGTAAAATTCCTTCAAGCATGTATTTCACCGATTGTACTGATTTCTGGGGTTGGCCTGATTCTCCTTTCCCTCAACAATCGTCTTGCCAGAACCATTGATAAGTCAAGAATGATTGTAACCAAACTGGAAAATGGACAGGTTGCCGATAAGGACAAAAAGCGCTTGGAGCTGAAAATCCTTACTCTAAAAGCATTAGAATTTGAGGTAAAAGATCATATTTGAATATCCAAAGCTGTTTGGCGGATCAATTGAGAGGGGAATCCATATGAAAACAATGAAAAAGCAGGACCAACAAGCTGTAAAGGATGCCATCAAAAATAATTGAGCATCAAACTTTATATGTGAAGGAATTTCATCAATGGATATAAAAGAAATCCCATACCTTCCGGAACGTTTATCAGGATTGAAAGAACTTTCAACAAATCTTTGGTGGAGCTGGCATCCTGAAGCCAGAATGCTCTTTAAAATGCTTGATCGGCAGGTATGGAAAGAAAGCCGTCATAATCCTGTCAAGGTTCTTAAAGAGCTTCCAAAAAAGGTTTTTGACTCGGCAGCTTCAGATAAAGATTATTTGCGGCACTATGACATAGTTCTTTCAAGATTTCATAAAGAAATCAAAGAAGATAATAAATGTTTGCTGCTTGAGGGAATAAATGAAAGAAAGATTCACTCAATTGCATATTTTTCTGCTGAATACGGTCTTCATCATTCCCTGCCTTTTTATGCCGGCGGATTAGGATTTTTAGCCGGAGACTTTATAAAGGAATGCAGCGAATTAAAAGTTCCTCTGATAGCAGTGGGATTCATGTATCCGGAAGGTTATCTCAAGCAACAGATTCGTGAAGATGGCTGGCAAGAAAATATTAAACAATTACTTGACAGGGATGCCTCATCCATTTTCAGAGTTCTGGATGAAAACGGAAACCAGCTTATAGTAAAAGTACCTTTGATTGAGCCACCTATTCATGTTGCTGTATGGAAAATAGCTGTAGGTATGGTATCTCTCTATCTGATGGATACAGATATTGAGATCAATGATCCATGGAACCGTGGGATATCAGCACGTCTTTATAGTGGTGATATCGAACAACGGCTGCGGCAGGAAATAGTACTAGGCATAGGCGGATCAGAAGTTTTAGAAAAACTCGGCATTAAATTTTCAATACTGCATCTAAATGAAGGACATGCCGCCCTTGCTCTGTTAGAAAACATAAGGGATAAAGTTCAGGAAGGAATGAATTACAGTGAAGCATCTCAATATGTCAAACAAACTACTGTTTTTACTACCCATACACCTGTTACCGCTGGGCATGACATATTTCCCTTTCAAATGATCGAAAAATACTTTAATTCCTACTGGCCTTCCCTTGGACTTGATCGCGACTCATTCCTTAAGCTTGGTGTTCATCCTGAAAATCCTAATGCTGGCTTTAACATGACGGCCTTTGCTTTAAGGATGTCTGAATTTCGTAATGGGGTCAGTAAAAAACATGGAGAAGTTGCCCGAAAGATGTGGCATAGTCTATGGCCGGAATTATCTGAAGATAAGGTCCCTATTGATTATATAACCAATGGTATACATATACCGACCTGGATCGAACCTAAAATGAAGCTTCTTTTCAACAAATATTTGGGACCTGACTGGACCGACGATTGCGATAACCCTCTAATCTGGGAATTGATAGACGAAATTCCGAATGATGAGCTATGGAAAACCCACTTCTGGTTAAAAATAAAGTTAATCAATACTATAAGAGAAAGAGCTCGTCAGCGCTGGGTAAACAATCGAGTAAGTACTTCAAATATTTTAGGTATGGGCACGCTGCTTGATCCATCGGTATTGACAATTGGTTTTGCCCGCAGATTTGCGACTTATAAGCGTGCTGATCTGATTTTTTATGATCTGGAAAGATTGAAAAAGCTTGCAAATGATAGGTGGCGACCAATCCAGATAATATTTGCAGGCAAAGCTCATCCGGCAGATGACCCAGGAAAAAGAATACTTCAAAGGATATATAATTTTGCTCGCGATCCTGGCCTGAGCGGAAGAATAGCTTTTGTTGAAGACTATGAGGAACAATTTGCACAATATATGGTTCACGGTGTGGATGTCTGGCTTAACAATCCCCTTCCGCCAATGGAGGCTAGTGGAACCAGCGGCATGAAAGCAGCCCTAAATGGTGTTCCTCATCTAAGCATCAGGGATGGCTGGTGGCTTGAAGGCTACAACGGAGAAAACGGATGGGTATTTAATCATGAAGAATCCGAAGGCAATGAAGATCAAAAGGATGCGGAAGCCATTTATCAGATTCTGGAAGATAATATCATTCCCCTTTATTACAAATACTCAGATGATGGAATTCCGGACGACTGGGTTAGAATAATGAAAAATTCCATTAAAAGTAATGCTGCAAAATTTTCCACACGCAGAATGGTTAAAGAATATATTAATAAATTCTACATCAAAGAATTGAAGGTGGTACAAAAGGCTTAATACCTGAATCATG
>JAHIKR010000125.1 GCA_018897415.1 Pseudomonadota bacterium | reverse complement strand
TTTAACTTTTTATCAAGCCTTTTTTCTTCCAATACAAAAGTAGAAAGCTTTTTTAACATTTCGTTAAGTCTGTCAATATAAATTTTAAGTTTTTTTGAGTTGCCTGACGCGAAACTTAAGTACAAAACAGAGGATATTGACTTTTATGCGCTTAGAGGTATAAAAGGTTTTTGCATGAGACTTCTTGTTATCACATCACTATTGCTTGTAATATTATCGGGTTGTACATTTCCTCCAAAACCCACGGAACCTCCTGAAAAGCCGTTTGCAAGCGACGGCTGTTCCTGCTGGCCCGATTGGGACTATTATGACTGTTGCTATAACCATGACAAAGATTACTGGTGGGGCGGAACACCTCAGGAAAGGAAAGAATCAGATCTAAGATTAATGAAATGTATATCTGAGAAAGGTCATACTATCCTGCCGATATTTATGTATATTGGAGTTAGAATCGGCGGCCACGGCTGGTTGCCGACTCCATTTCGCTGGGGCTTTGGCCGTCAGTGGCCCGAAGGTTATTATTCCGAACCGGAAAAAGCAGAAGAATAGCAACTTCTTGCCAGGTTTCTTTGCCATTGCCGAAGAAGGCAGTATCCTCGTCGATGAAATCGGGGACACAAGCTTTGCATTATTTCCCTTCCCTTAATTAGCTCTCAGTGAAAACAAATTTACTAAGGGCTGATAGAAACTTTTAATTGAAAGAACATACAGAATATTGTATTATAATTTTGTGACTACCTCAAAATATTTCAATGCAGGAGAGATAAATGATTCATGTACTACTGGTAAGTTCTGATAAAGATTTTTTTTCCGATTTAGCATCAAACATGGAAAAAAATGTCAATTTGAACATTTCCCGGGCAGAGTCTGGCGGCAATGCCCTTTCCATGATTTCAGTTAATAACTTTGAACTGGTAGTTACTGATGAATCGCTTTCCGACATGACCGGTCTTAAATTCGTAGAAAAACTGGTTTTAATAAATCCGATGATCAATTGTGCCGCAGTAAGTTCTCTTTCATCCAAGGATTTTCATGCGGCAAGCGAAGGGCTTGGCATTCTTATGCAACTCCCGCCCCGGCCTGATAAAATTCATGCAGAAAATCTGTTGCAGTACCTTAATAATATTTTAAACATTACAAACAGAACAAACTGATTAAATAAGGAGAACTTTTAATTATGGAAAACGGAAGAATAGCAATTCCATCCAACGGACAGGGTGGTCTTGACGGAACCAGGGCAGGACATTTCGGTCATTGTGAAGTGTTTACATTTGTTGATGTGGAAAATGGAGAAATAAAAAATGTTTCAACACTTCAGAACCAGGAACATGTCCAGGGTGGATGCATGGTTCCTGTCAACCTGCTGGCAGAACATAAAGTTAGTGCCCTCATAGTCGGAGGAATCGGCATGAGACCGCTTATGGGGTTCAAGCAGGTGGGTATTGATGTCTATTATGATGGTGAACGGTCTGACATAAGGCCATTGGTTGAAGATCTTATAGCAGGCAAACTGCAAATTATTGCAAATGACCAGGTTTGCGGAGGCGGTGGAACGAATCCGGCATAAAGGAAAAATAGAAAATGAAAATAGCTGTTACATCCAAAGGCAAAGACCTTGATTCACAGGTTGACCCTCGATTCGGAAGGGCCGCATATATACTTATAGTTGATACAGACGGCTTTGAGTTTGAAGTTGTGGATAATTCAGAGAATGTAAACGCGCTTAAAGGCGCCGGAATTCAGGCTGCCGTAATGGTAAGTGATAAAGGCGCAGAGGTTTTGCTTACAGGTTTCTGCGGACCCAATGCGTTTAAGACACTTGAGGCCGCAGGGGTAAAGGTGGCGAATGATGTCAGCGGCACGGTCAGAGATGCTGTAAAAGCCTTTAATGAAGGGAAAGAGTCCTTTGCTGATGGAGCAAATGTTGAAGGGCAATGGTAAATCCGCCTTATTGAGGTAAAAAAGGAGATAAAATGGAAAAAATATTAATCGTAGGATGCAAAAAAGCAATGGATGATGTCTGCATAGGCTGTTGCAGATGTATGGTCGGATTTAACAGAAAAAAAGGCGAGTTTGAGCGTTATAAAAATCAGGATAGCGAAGTTATCGGCCTTTTAAATTGCGGGGACTGTCCCGGGGTTACTATTATCACACGACTTGCCCAGGTCAATCTTTGGAACAAACCAATGGATGAAAAGGTAACCAAAGTACATATTGGACCATGCATAGTGGATCATTGTCCGTATAAGGATACGATTATCAAAAAGATTAAGGCAAAAGCCGGAGTGG
>JAHIKR010000124.1 GCA_018897415.1 Pseudomonadota bacterium | reverse complement strand
TCCTTTTTCTTTCATGATCTGTTCAATCTGCTGGTCTAGGATGGCGGTATCTACCTGGATTCTGGCTTTTACCCTGATATGAATGACGCCGTTTTCCAATCTCATAGAGGGAACACCCACAATCCTGGCCTGAACCACGCCGGAGGCCAAAGCTGTGATCTCATCTTTTGCCAACTGATAGTTTCGGACAACGGTCAATGAAGAAATATAGGTGCCTGCCTCTTCCACAGCCAGCCTTTTCGCCTTCTGGAGGGCAAAAGCCTCCACTTGTTCCTGGCTCTGGTTCTTGCCGACAATTTCCTCTATCTCTTTTTCAAACACCTTGATCTCTGCAAAGGCTGCGGAAACAGGCATAATGCAAATAAGAAAAAAGGCAAAAAACAACCTGAGTTTTTTAGGAGCCGATCTCACTTTAACCCCCCTTATCATCGTATGAACGGTTTAAAAATATCATAAAAATCCTTTCCCAATGGTGTTTGCCCGAAAAGAGAATTTACCTCGATTGATTGCCCTGATGAAACATGGTGACCAAAACCCTTATATGGCCCAGAAAAATAAACATCGCCGGATGATGATACACCAAAAACATAATTATAATTTTTCGTTAAATTTCCATCGTTACGAGCAACAACCATTTCACCAACGACCAAATTTACTGATGAGTTAACATGAACATCCGTATAACCAGTTGCATAATAAGAAGATACTCCAGACATTTTTTTAATTTGCTCTGGTAATAAGGAGTTGTTTATCGGGTAAACCACTCCAGGTGAATTTGTTAAAGTTGTTAATGTTTTTGCCGCCGTTTCGTTGACTTTATGCCACTTAAATTCTTCGATTGGTTTTTTCATAATTTCAAACTTTGAAGTAGCGGGCCTAAAAGCCCGATTTGTTTTCGTGCATTATTGCATGCGAAAAAGAAAAATAGGGCGATTTTGCCGAATAAAAAGTCCTGACATTATAACAGAAAGACCGTAAGTTTGACTGAAAGTCGAATTCGTTGCCAAGTGTCGAAACCTTAGAAGGTGTTAGATAGTGTTTCATAAATAAGATATCCAGCTATTTCCATGTCAAGAGATATCTATAACAATTTGTAGGAGATATACATGATAAAGGTTAGGACGGTCAAGCCAAAACTGCTGGATCAGGTGTGGCATGCTACACTGGTCAGACACCTCAGTTTCAGAACTGAGCAAGCCTATGTGCAGGTTTTAGGTTGTATAATTTGCAGGTGTTTTTCCATAAGGGCTTGAAATATCAACTTGGGCAAGAAGGCCGGGATAAATTTTCAACATTTGCTAATATTATAAGCTTATGCTTTAATTGCAGAAATGTTGCGACCTTTGCGGCTTGAGCGAAGCGGGCGGTAAAAAAGTAATCAATAGATTTTTGAAGGCAGCTATGGTGCTCGAAAATAATAACGATAAGTTTAAGGTAGTTATATTAAGATGCCCAAACTATGACACAAAAAATCTTGATTATAATATTAATAGAGCATTTTCATATTTTGGCGGGATTGAATCACTTGTAAATAAGGGCGAAAAGATCCTGCTAAAACCAAATCTGCTATTAAAAGACCCTGCAAGGACCGGAATAACAACCCATCCCTTTGTCGTAAAATCTGTAGCAGATATAGTTAAGACGGCCGGCGGTTTGCCGTCGGTTGGAGACAGCCCTGCATTCGGGAGTGTTCATCAGGTTTCTGCTGCCTGTGGATTGCTGCCTTTGCTTAAGAAAGACAATATTCCTATTGTATCTTTTAGGCGAAACAGATCGTATCACAGCAAAGTGCGAATAACAGATACAGTCAGAGATTTTGATAAAATAATTAACATTCCAAAATTTAAGGCTCACCAACAGATGCTTTTTTCGGGAGCGGTTAAAAATGTTTTTGGGCTGGTTACCGGAAAGGTTAAGGCATGGAGACATTTTAAAGTCCGGGGCAGTTATGAAAAATTTTCATTAATGGTTCTTGCCATTTATGAGCAGGTGCGTCCCTGCTTTACCATTGTTGATGCCATAGATATTATGGAAAAGACAGGCCCTCGCGGCGGGCCTGTAAGACATGCCGGCCTGCTCTTTGCCGGAATAAACTGTATAAGCATTGACAGAGTTATTTGCGATGTATTTGGAATAAATCCAGAGAAGGTGCCGTTGCTTAAAACTGCCAGGAAATACGGCATTAATGGATGTAAGTTAAGGAATATTCAGATCGAGGGAGATGATGCTTCTGATGTAAGGTCGGAAAAATATCTTTTTCCAGAAAAATTGAATGATATTTCTTTTTCATTCCCCAGGGTAATAAAGAGTGTAATACGGCATCTTGTAACGGTTCACGTAGGTCAGGGGTCAGGAATCAGGAGAAATAAGTGATCCCAAAAAACAGTCGAGATTTAGAAGTTTGGCAAAAAGCAATGGATTTAGTGGTAGTGGGGCTTCAGAGTATTTTGGTTAAATTAATTAACAAAAGCAATTGACATCAAAATGAATTTTTGTCTAAATTCTTTGCAGTAAAAATTATGGTTTTAATCAAGGGCTTGCTTTTTGTTGATGGGGTGTAACTTAATAAAGGTGTAACTTAATGCAAAAATTGATTGATGAAGCAATTAAGCCATATGAAGGAGAGAAAGGGAGCCTGATCCCTATCCTTCAGTCTATTCAGGAGAAATGCGGATACATTTCTGAGGACGCATTTTCTGTAATTGCCCAAAGACTTAAAATGTCTGAGCATGAAATATATGGGGTAGCCACATTCTATACCCAATTCAGATTTACCAGACCGGCTGATCACCTGATAAAAGTCTGTCTTGGTACTGCCTGTCATGTAAAAGGAAATTCTTTAAACTTAAACAACATAGTGAATATGATCGGCATAAAGGAAGGCGAAGTTACTTCTGATTACCGGTTGGGCCTGGAAACCGTTCATTGTTTAGGTGCTTGTGCCCTGGCGCCGTTAGCAACAATTGATGAAGAATATTATGGCAATTTATCTCCCAGGAAGCTGGAAAAGATTCTATCCAAATATACTAAAGGAAAAGCGGGAATAAAGGATGAAGAATCCAAAAAGAAAAAAGATTAATTCAGTCTCGGATTTAGAAGAATTAAGGGACAGTATTGTCCAGTCAATGGATACTCAAAAAACGGTCGTCAGGGTATGTTCTACTACCGGCTGCCGTGCTGGTGGGGCCGCGAAGATTATCGATACCCTTGGCGAAGAAGTAGCAAAACAGGGATTGGACGATAAAGTTGAGATCAAGAAGGTAGGTTGTCGTGGTTTCTGTGAAAAAGGGCCTTTACTTGTTTTAGGTCCAAAAAATATATTTTATCAGAAATTAAAGCCCGCTGATATTCCTGAGATGGTTTCCGAGACGCTCGCCAAAGGCGTTATTGTAGACCGTTTATTGTATGAAGATCCTGACACTAAAGAAAAGATAAATTATGAATCAGACATTCCATTTTTTAAGAAGCAGGTGCGGAATGTATTTGGCCATACCGGAAAAATTGATCCAACAAGTATTGACGATTATATAGCTGTGGGTGGATATTCGGCACTTTGTAAGGCGCTGACCTCAATGTCCCCGGAAGATATTATTAATACAGTTTCTGATTCAGGTCTCAGAGGCAGAGGCGGCGGAGGTTTCCCTGCAGGCACGAAATGGAAATTTAGCCAGAATGTTGTCAGTGACACAAAGTATGTAATAGCAAATGGAGACGAAGGTGATCCTGGAGCATTTATGGATCGTAGTCTCATGGAGGGTGATCCGCATAGCATACTTGAGGGAATGATTATCGGGGCATATGCAATTGGTGCTACTGAAGGATATATTTATGTGCGTGCTGAATATCCTCTGGCTGTGAAAAATCTCGGCATAGCAATAAAAAAGGCAGAAGAATACGGTTTTTTGGGTGAGAACATATTTGGCAGTGGTTTTAATTTTAATATAAAAATCAAGACCGGAGCAGGAGCCTTTGTTTGTGGAGAGGAAACAGCGCTTATAGGATCAATAATGGGCAAAAGAGGGACGCCGGTCCCCAGACCGCCCTTTCCCGCGATTTCAGGTGTATGGGGGAAACCAACCATTATAAATAATGTAAAAAGCTGGACAAATGTTGTGTTGATTATCAAAAATGGTGCTGATTGGTTTAAGAGCCTTGGGACAGAAAAAAGCAAGGGAACCACAATATTTTCTGTGGTTGGGATGGTAAAAAATACTGGTTTGGTAGAAGTTCCTATGGGTACTACTCTGCGCGATATAATCTTTGGGTGCGCCAGAGGAATTCTAGATAATAAGGAACTTAAAGCAGTTCAAATCGGAGGTCCCGCTGGGGGCTGCATACCAAAGGACTTGATTGATACACCGGTTGACTTTGACCGACTGGTTGAGCTGGGAGCCATGATGGGATCCGGCGGCATGGTTGTTATGAATGAAGATACCTGCATGGTAGATATAGCCCGCTATTTCCTTTCATTTACCCAGTCTGAATCTTGCGGAAAATGTTCTCCCTGTCGTATTGGAACAAAAGTTATGCTGGATATTTTGGATAGAATCAGGTCCGGCCACGGGGAAGAAGAAGATCTGGATAGGCTTGCTGATCTTGCTGCAACAATTCGTACTGGTTCTCTATGCGGGCTTGGTCAGCTATCTCCTAATCCCGTTCTTACCACACTCCGTTATTTTCGCAGCGAATATGAAGCCCATATAAGAGATAAAAGTTGTCCGGCACTTGTATGCACTGATCTGATTAAATATGTTATTTCAGAAGAAAAATGTGTTGGTTGCGGTATTTGCAGGAAAAAATGTCCAGTGGGTGCTGTATCCGGCAAAAATAAAAAAATACACGTGATAGATGAATCTATATGCGTTAAATGTGGCCTGTGTTATACGAAATGTCCTTCTAAAATAGGGGCAGTGGATAAGGTAACCGGTTTTAGGAAAGGACGATAGCGATGTTGACTATCAATGGCAAAGAAGTTGAGTTCAAAGAAGGCGCAATGGTTCTTGATGTAGCGAAAGATAATGGAATTTATATCCCTACTCTCTGCGCTCATTCAGAGCTTAGTCCATTTGGAGCATGCCGGCTGTGTCTGGTAAAGATTGAGAAAATGCGAGGGTTCCCTCCAGCATGTAGTACCCCGGCTGTTAAAGGGATGAACATCATAACAGGGGATGATGAACTCCATCGCCTAAGAAAAAATATTCTTGAGCTCATTCTCTCTGAGCATCCTCATTCATGCATTATATGCGATCAAAAAGAACTCTGTGAGAAATACCATATATGTCCCACAAAGGCCGGAAGGGTGACTGGCTGTACTTTTTGTCCCAACCGGGGCAGGTGTGAACTGAAAAAGGTGGCCGAATATCTCGGGATAGAAGAGATTAATATTCCTTTTATTTATAAAAATTTTCCGCTTGAAAGAGACGACCCGTTTTTTGATCGTGATTACAACCTTTGTATTTTATGCGGACGTTGTGTCAGAGTTTGCCAGGAAATAAGAGGGATTGGAGCTATTGCTTTTACAAAGCGCGGACACGACACCAAAATAGGCACAGCCTTTGGCAAATCACATCTCGATGGGGAATGCCGATTCTGCGGGGCCTGTGTAGATGCCTGCCCTACAGGTGCTCTTTCAGCCAGGGCTGGCAAGTGGCATGGAGTTCCTGATAAAGAGGTAACTACTACCTGTGCCTTGTGCAGCGTTGGATGCAGGTTAAAGCTTGAAATAAAATGGAACAAATTAGTGGCAGCAAGGCCGGACGAAGATGGGCCGGCTAATCGAGGCCAGGCCTGTGTTCGAGGGCGTTTTTGTATACCTACTCTTGTTAATGGAAAAGACCGTCTTAAATACCCTCTCGTTAAACGCGAAGGAAGACTGGTCCCAACCACCTGGGATGAGGCGACAAGGCTTGTAGCCGACAGACTAAGTAAATATCTACCTCAAGAGGTCGGTTTTTTGTCTTCACCTTTCATGACGAATGAAGCAGCTTACCTCATGCAAAAATTTGCCCGTGTCGTGATAGGAACAAACAATATTGATATAATTTCTGATTTTGCAGGCTCTGTCATTGAATCACAAGTTCAGCTAACAGGTGTGGGAGCCGGTACTGGAACTATAGAAGATATTGAGAAGGCTAATTGGATAATTATAATAGGCGCTGATATCCTTACCTCACATCCTGTACTTACAGTAAGTATCAATCGAGCGAGAAAGCAAGGCGCACTTGTCTCTATGATAGGGCTTGAGAATGACTTAACCTTAAGGCAGGTTGATAATTGTGTTTCAATTGAGCCGTCAGCCTATCTACCGCTTCTTGCCTGTATGTTAAAAATGATTGTGGACAATGAGACCTTTGATATTGATTTTGTAAATAGCAAATGCAGGAACTTTGATGTTCTAAAAAGATCTTTGCTCGATATTCATCTAAATAAGATCAGCTCTCATTGCAATATTTCTGATGTAATAGAAAAACTGGTATCTATGACCAACACCTCCGGAAGAGGATGTATTCTGTATGGACCAAAAATTTTAGAAATTGAACACCCACAAAAGATTATACAGATGCTTTTTAATATACTTCTCCTTAAGGGCAGTCCTTCAGGCCTGATTCCTTTGATAGAAGAAGGTAATAGCCAGGGAGTGGGAGATATGGGAGCTCTGCCAAATTTTCTCCCTGGTTATCAGAACATTTCTGATCAAAATACCATATCAGAATTTGAAAACACCTGGGCGGCAAAGTTGTCTACGGAACCTGGTCAGAGCTATAAAGCTATGCTCAAAGCTGCAAAAGAAGGTGCTCTTAAGGCCTTATATGTAACCGGAAGAGGGATTCCAGAAGGAACACTTGGGCAGCTTAATTTCCTCGTTCTTCATGATATTTATCCATCACCTCTTTTTGAAGAAGCAGATGTTGTATTTCCGGCAGCAGCTTTTACAGAAGAAGATGGAACTATTACCTCGGTAGAACGCAGAGTACAGTTTTTGGATGCCGGAGTAAAGCCCACGGGCATGGCCATGCCTGACTGGAAAATCATATGCATGATAGCTGAAAAGATGAATGCAAAAGGCTTTGACTTTGCGGATACTTCGAAGGTTTTTGATGAGATATGTAAGATCAATCCTCTTGTTTCGGGTCAGGGAATCTGGGCTTTGAAGAATTTAGAAAAATTTATCTTAACCCCTGTTGATGAAACTGTCTCGGCAAAGAGCAATCTGGTGTATAATGAGCTGTCCCGGTATTACCGAGGTGTAGATTTAACTGAAAAGGTGAGTGACCTTAAGATTCTGTATGATAGAACTGCTGGAGGATAAAATGTACAAGGTTGTCCGTAGAGATGAGATCGTACCCAATATTCACCTTATAGAGATAGAAGTTCCAGGTATTGCGGAAAAGGCAAAACCTGGTCAGTTCGTGATTATTATGCCGGATGAAACAGGAGAAAGAGTTCCTTTTAGTATGTCGGACTGGAATATCGAAAAAGGAACGATTACTATTTTCTTCCTTGAAGTGGGCATATCTACCGCCAAGATGGCCAGAATAAAGAGCGGCGGCACAATCTATAGTATAGCAGGACCGCTCGGCAAGCCGACCAGTATAGATAATTATGGCACAGTTGTATGTGGAGGTGGCTGTTACGGCATTGGAGCTATTTATCCCATTGCACGGGCCATGAAAGAGGCTGGAAATAAAGTTATTTCTATCATTGAGGCCCGCAGCGCATATCTACTATATATGGAAGAATCTCTGAAAGAAGCATCAGATCAGTTTTTTGTTAGTACGGCCGATGGTTCCAAAGGAACAAAGGGTAGAGTACAAGAGGTCTTTGCCAAACTAATTGACTCCGGTGAAAAGATTGATCGAAGCTATTTTGTCGGCTGCACATTTATGATGATGAACTGTTCTGATATAACCAAACAGTACAATATCAAAACCATGGTTGCCCTTAATCCTATTATGGTGGATGGCACGGGCATGTGCGGTTGTTGCAGGGTAACAGTGGGAGGAAATACAAAATTTGCCTGTGTGGACGGTCCTGAATTTGATGGACACCAGGTAGACTGGAAAGAAATATTTGAAAGAAAGTCTGTGTATTTGAAAGATGAAGCAATGGCCTATCAGACCTATCAACAGACAGAGTGCAAAGTTTCCAAGGTCTAAGATTTTTAAGTAATTAATTTAGATGAAAGAGAATTCTATGGAAAAAAAGAAAGAAAAGAATTCCCGCCAACCTATGCCGGAGCAGTTACCTGAGTTGAGAGCCAGAAATTTTGATGAAGTCCCTTACGGTTATTCTCCTGAGACTGCTGTAAAGGAAGCCAAACGTTGCCTTAAATGCAAAAAACCCGGCTGCATAACCGGTTGTCCGGTTCAAGTGAAAATACCGGAGTTCTTATCACTTATAGCAAAAGGTGATTTTGCTGCGGCAGCCAGAAAAGTCAAAGAAACAAATGCATTGCCTGCTGTAAGCGGTCGTGTATGCCCACAGGAACTTCAGTGTGAATCGAAATGTATTGTAGGTAAGAAGGGAGAACCGATCGCCATAGGCAACCTGGAACGTTTTTGTGCAGATTACGAACGCGAAAACAATCTGGTTGAATTGCCGGAAAAATCTGCTTCAACAGGTAAAAAGGTTGCAGTCATCGGCAGCGGCCCAGCCGGGCTGACTGTGGCAGGAGATTTGATCGGATTGGGACACGCGGTTACTATATTTGAAGCGCTTCACAAGACAGGAGGAGTTCTTTTTTATGGTATTCCTGAATTCCGTCTTCCAAAGGCAATAGTTGAGGCGGAGGTCGATTTTTTAGAAGGAATGGGTGTTAAAATAGAAGTTGATTCTATTATCGGCAATATTCGTACAGTAGACGAACTTCTCTCAAAAGATGGATTTGATGCGGCTTTTATAGGAGTAGGTGCGGGCCTGCCTTCATTTATAAGAATTCCTGGGATGAATCTTTCCGGGGTATATTCAGCAAATGAATATCTTACTCGCTCCAATCTAATGAGAGCTTATCTCTTTCCGGAATATGATACCCCTCTCATCTTTGGAAGAGATGTAGCTGTATTCGGGGCAGGAAATGTTGCAATGGATGCTGCCCGGACAGCTATGCGTCTTGGAGCTGAAAGAGTTAGAATTGTCTACCGTCGTTCAAGAGAAGAGATGCCTGCAAGGGCGGCTGAAATACACCATGCAGAAGAGGAAAGGATAGAATTTTTTCTGCTGACTGCTCCTACACGTCTATTTGGGGATGAAACAGGACGTCTGATCGGCATGGAATGCCTGAAAATGGAGCTGGGTGAACCAGATGAATCAGGTCGACGTAGGCCTGTTCCCATAGAAGGCTCAGAATTCAAGCTGGATTGTGATTTAGCGGTTGTTGCTGTAGGTTCTGGAGCAAATCCCCTTCTGACAAAGTCAACCCCCGGCCTGGATTTAAATAAATGGGGATATATAGTAGCTGATCCGGAGACAGGCAAAACCACTAAAAAAGCAGTATGGGCCGGAGGTGACATTGTAACCGGCCAGGCAACTGTGATTTCAGCAATGGGAGCCGGAAGAAAAGCCGCCAGATCTATTCATCAATATCTGACCTGGGGTTGGTAATTTTTTCAGCCCATAAACATATCAACCCAGGATTGAAACCTTTTGACTTTTTCAAGTCCGTAGGGTTTAAGGTATTGCTTTATATCTTCAACAGATTTTTCTTTTTTTAGTGAATCCCGATTTTTAGAGAAGAACTTGTCTGCAAAGCAAATTATCTGTTCTTCTATTGAAACAGGAAGCATATCGCGTTTTGGCAGCGGAAGCGCATAGTTCTTTATGTCTTCGGTTGTTATGCCCACGCCTATGTGACGTTCGCAGACAAGAGCATGCCTTTGGAGCCCGATTTTTTCTAGTATTTCACGGCCCAAGTAGCCATGGCAAATATACGGCATCTTGCCTTTACAACCTAATTCATGGGTGTTCGTCAAAAAAATACCAATATCGTGCAGCATCGCAGCTTCTTTTATAAAATCAAGGTCTGGATTTAATTGGGGCACTTTTTTGGCGGCATCAAGGGCTTTTCTTGTGACCTGTTTGCTGTGGCGAATTAGAATCTCATATGCCCTTGAACCGCTTCGATAATACTTGTTAATTATATCAATAGGATTCATAAAGCTATCGTGAAAGAAGTACTCCTTCTATGAAAGGATCTATTGCTCCATCAAGAACGCTGTTGACGTCACCAACTTCAAGATTTATTCGGTGATCCTTGACCATCTGGTAAGGATGAAGGACATATGACCTTATCTGGCTGCCCCATGCTATTTCATCCTTGCTGTCATGCAGTTTTTGTTTTTTTTCATCCTGCTTCTGCTTTTCATCTTGATATAGTCTCGCCTTAAGCACCTTCATTGCCATTTCTTTGTTTCTGTGCTGTGATTTTTCCTGCTGGCACTGGACAACTATCCTGGTAGGAATGTGTGTAATGCGGACAGCGCTGCTTGTTTTATTAACATGTTGTCCTCCGGCTCCGCTTGCCCTGTAGACATCTATACGCAAGTCTTTATCGTCGATATCTATGACGATTGTTTTATCAATTTCCGGATAGACAAATACAGAAGCAAAGGATGTCTGCCTTTTGTGGCTTGCATTAAATGGAGAGATTCTAACCAGGCGGTGAACTCCTTTTTCCGCCTTAAGGTATCCATATGCATATTCTCCGCTTGCGGTAAAAGTAACACCTTTAATTCCTGCTTCATCACCAGGCTGAAAGTCAATTATATTGACCTGAAAGCCTTTTCGTTCAATCCATCTCATATACATTCTGAAAAGCATTTCAGCCCAGTCCTGAGCATCGGTTCCGCCGGCGCCTGCATTGATTGAAACAATAGCATTATTTTTATCATCTTCGCCATCAAGCATCAGCTCGAGTGAAAGTTTACTGATTTTTTTGTCTATTACTTCGGTTTGGAGGGAGACTTCTTCGATAGTATCTGTGTCTGATTCATCGAGGGCTAAATCCAGCAGTATTTCACATTCTTCAAGGTCGCTAAAAAGCTTGTTAAAACTTTCGACCTTGCTTGTAAGCAATGCCCGTTCTTTTAGAATTGACGTAGTTTCTTCTTGTTTATCCCAGAAGCTATCTTTTGCAATCAGGCTCTCAATTTCTTTTAATCTTTTTGATTTTTCTTCGACGTCAAAGATAGTCCTTCAGATGTTCTAATTTAAGATAAAGTTCCTTTATAGTTTGCTTGAGTTCTATAGACATTTTTTCCTCCTTAATTTGTAATAGGTTAGCCACTAAGCTTGCTATATTGCAGTAAGCCTTGAATAAAAATTAAAAAGGCTATACTCATTTTGATTTAAGCCAATAGGAAGTTGGTTAACAAAAATCAAAAGAGGAGTATAGCCATGAAACCTAATAAAGCTGAAAAAGTTAAAATTATCAACGAAAAAACACTTATTGTTGCTTTGGATATTGGTAAAAACGTTCATTATGGTTATTTCAGAACCCCTAAAAATCAGGATGTTAAACCGTTTCCGTTTTATAACACCGGTCAAAGCTTTAAAAAATTTTGGAAAAAGCTTTGCAGGTTTAAAGAAGAACACATGCTTGATGAGGCTGTAATCGGATTTGAGTCCACAGGGCCATATGCTGAGCCGATATCTAATTATTTGAGAAAGAAGCCGGTTAATCTGGTTCAGGTGAACCCAATGCACACTAAAAGAATTAAAGAATTGACTGGCAATTCTCCCAACAAGACAGACAAAAAGGATCCTCGTGTGATCGCAGATGTTATTTCCCTTGGCCATGCTTTGACAGTTGTTGTTCCTGAAGGCGCTGCAGCACAGCTGCGCAGGCTTACTCATGCAAGAGAACGGGCGATAGAGCGCAGAACAGCCATGAATAATCAGCTTCAGCATCTTGTTTTTGTGATATTCCCGGAACTTGTGAGCATTATTAAACCATCCACAAAGACCGGCATGTATCTGATTAAAAATTATCCTGATCCTGAAAGTATTGTATCCACTGGTATTGGGACGCTTTGTAATATCGTAAGAAAAATCAGCCGTGGAAGGTTCGGCATTGACCGCGGTGAAGAGCTTTATAATGCCGCAGAACAATCTGTAGGAATTACTGAAGGCAAAGAAAGTGTGATTTTCGAGACGAGCCATCTTGTTTCTAATATAGAAAGTGAAAACAGATATATTGAAAGCCTGGAAGAACAGATGATTGAGCATCTGGAACAGATTCCTTACAGTCACAGTATATTGTCCATTAAAGGGATCGGACATATAACAGCTGCAGGTTTGATAGGAGAAGTGGGTGATTTTAACAAATTTAATACAATACCTGAGGTAATGAAACTTGCCGGGCTTGATCTCTTTGAGGTTAGTTCCGGAAAGCATAGAGGGAGACATCATATTTCTAAACGAGGCCGGGCATTGATAAGAAAGCTTTTGTTTTTTGCTGCTATTAATGCTGTTAAGTCCCATGGAATTATGCATGCAAAGTACCAAAAGATGCTTAGTAATGGTACTCCCAAAATAAAGGCATTGGTTGCAGTATCCAGGAAGCTTTTGCGAATAATATTCGCGCTTGCCCGTGATAATGCCAAATATGATGAAAACTATAACAGAAAACATGATTTTAAATTAGCTGCTTAGGTGAAAGGCGGGGGGATTATCATTTGCGCCATTAAGACGATTTTTTCGATCTTCTCGCTAAGCTTTAATAACTCCCCGTCTGTCATCTAAACTCCAATGAAGCAAGATCAGAGCTCTGTTGAGACTCTCAAATACCAGGATTGGGAAAGATGACTTTTACATAAGATTAAAAATTTAAAAAATATTTGACTACAATAAACCAGGCACGAAGACACAAAGAAGGGATATGAATTTTAAGAGAATAATATTATAATCTTAGTGTCTTAGAGTCTTTGTGGCTAAATTATTACAAATCTAATACTAAAGATGGCTGAGTTTAAAGCTAAAGAACTGGGGGATTATCTCCAGACCCTGTCAAAAGATAAGACAAAGAATAAGTTTACTCCTGTATATTTGATTTATGGGGAAGAACTGCTTTATAAAAAAGCATTAGATATTCTTTTAGCTGCTA
>JAHIKR010000123.1 GCA_018897415.1 Pseudomonadota bacterium | reverse complement strand
GAGAGGCTCTGGGTATCCAGGAAAAGAAGGAAAGAGTCCTCTATGATATGGAAATGAGACGTGAGTTGGAATAATAGATATGAAAAAAAGTAAAACGACAAAAATGGGTTCTGTCCTCGTCGTTGGTGGCGGTGTGGCAGGTATTCAGGCATCTTTGGATCTTTCTGAGCTGGGTTATTATGTTTACCTGGTTGAGAAATCCGCATCAATTGGTGGGATGATGGCACGATTGGACAAAACCTTTCCTACCAATGACTGTGCTATCTGAATACTCGGGCCAAAGTTAGTTGAGGCCGGTCGGTCTCCAAACATCAAGATACTGACAAATGCTCGATTGGAATCTGTTCAGGGTGAGGCAGGGAACTTTACTGCTCGTGTGCATACAACTCCACGATACATAAACGAGGATCTTTGTACAGCCTGCGGCACATGTACTATGTATTGCCCTATTATAACCGCAGATATATTTAATGAAGGTCTTGCGTTAACAAAGAACCTTCACAAAGATTATCCCCAGGCAGTACCGTCGAGTTTTTATATTGATCCAAGAGAGTGCCTTTTTGTAAATCATGAGATGTGTCGTATCTGTGCTTCAACCTGTCAGGCACAGGCCATAGATTTCAATCAGACAGAAGAAGAACACGACCTATCCGTAGGATCTGTAATATTGACTCCAGGGTTCGGTCGTATTGATGAAGAAGTGCTTAGCCGTTATGGTTTTGGTGAATATCCAGATGTTGTTACAAGTATTGAATTTGAAAGGTTGACTTGCGCATCAGGCCCTACTGAAGGGGTGATTGTCAGGCCGTCTGACCAACGCCATCCAAAACGTATAGCATTTCTACAATGTATCGGTTCTAGAGACGAAACATGTGGTAACGGATATTGTTCTTCCGTTTGCTGTATGTATGCAATTAAGGAGGCATCTGTAGCAAAAGAGCATGATCCGGATCTTGATATAACTATCTTTTATATGGACATGAGGACTCAGGGTAAGGAATTTGATGCTTCACGTCAACGGGCTCGTGAAAAATATGGTATTAAATTTGTTAGATCCCGTATTGCAGGAATTCAGGAAGCGGAAGATAAACTGAGAATATCATATGTTGATGGTCGGGGTATCCACCATGGTGATTCATTTGATATGATTATTCTTTCCGTGGGTTTGGAGTCGCCGGAAGGGGCCGACGATCTTGCACGTGCCTGCGGTATTGATATTAATAAATATGAATTTTGCAGCACTAAAACTTTCGATCCTTTACAGACATCAAGATCGGGTATTTTTGTAGCCGGTGCCTTTGGTGGGCCAAAAGACATCCCGGAAAGCGTCACGGAAGCTACTGGTGCTGTTGCTTCTGTTGACTCACTGCTTAAAGATGCAAGAGGCAGCCAGGTTGAAATAAAAGAATATCCTCAGGAAGTCGCCATAGGAGATGAACCAAAGATAGGTGTTTTTGTTTGTCACTGTGGAAGCAATATTGCCGGCGTAATTGATGTAACTGCAGTTAGAGAATATGCTTCAACGCTTGATGGCGTTGTTTACGCTGATCAAAACCTTTATAGTTGTTCTCAGGATGCTCAGCAAATCTTAAAGGAAAAGATAAAAGAACACGATCTTAACCGGGTCATTGTTGCTGCCTGTACGCCACGTACTCATGAACCATTATTCCAGGAAACATTAAGGGATACAGGGCTTAACCGCGCTCTTTTTGAAATGGTTAACATAAGAGATCAGTGCTCTTGGGTACATGCAGGAGAACCCCAAGAAGCTACCCGGAAAGCAAAGGATTTGCTTAGGATGGCAGTCGCAAAGGCCGGTTTATCTCAGCCGCTTCCAGAACAGCAGATCCCTGTTATTCCCAAGGCACTTGTCATAGGTGGTGGAATTTCAGGAATGACTGCAGCTCTTAATATGGCAGAACAGGGTTTTGAAACCTTTTTAATAGAAAAATCCGACAAACTTGGTGGCAATTTGAGGCATGTAAGTTCCATGTTGTCTGGTGAAGATCCAAGACAAATAATTGAGGAAGTTGAGAATAAGATAGCATCCAATGATCTAATACGAGTTTATACTGAAGCTGAGGTTAAAAGCGTATCAGGTTATGTCGGAAACTTTACTACAACGATTTCTTCTTCTTCAGGAACAGAAGTTTTTGACCATGGTGTTATTATTATTGCTACAGGTGGTCGTCCTTATGAACCAAAGCAGTATTGTTACAGCAGCTCCAGGCAGGTTGTCACTCAGCTTGAACTGGAAGATAAAATTTCTTCTGGAGCCCTGGAAAAAGATCTTAAAAATGTTGTTATGATTCAATGCGTTGGCTCAAGAGGAGAGGACCTTTCTTATTGCAGTAAGGTATGCTGCGGTCAGGCCGTAAAAAACGCTCTGCGAATTTTAGAAAAACATCCAAATGCCAATATTTATATACTTTACAGAGATATACGCACTTACGGGTTTATGGAGGACTACTATAAAAAGGCAAGAGAAAAAGGAGTTATCTTTGTCAATTATAAAAAGGAAAAGCCACCTGTGGCAACAAACACAGATGGCAAGCTTTCAGTTAACTTTTTTGATGAAATGATTGATGAGGATATTACTCTTGATCCTGATCTTCTTGTTCTAAGCGTTGGGATAGTACCTAACGATGTTGATAATCTGTCAAAGATTCTCAAGGTTCCGGTGACAAAGGATAACTTTTTCCTGGAAGCACATGCAAAGCTCCGTCCGGTTGAATTTGCTGTGGACGGTGTGTTTATGTGTGGTCTTGCCCATTCCCCGAAACCGGTTAATGAGTCTATTGCTCAAGCGAAAGCTGCTGCCGCCAAGGCTGCGCTACCTTTGGCTAAAGGAGTTGTATCAGTAGATCCTATTGGATCAAAAGTAGATCCTGAAACATGCATTGGGTGCGGTATTTGTGTAAGTCTATGCCCGTATCAGGCAATTCAAATGGTCAAGGTAGATAAAAAGAAAAAAGCACAAACAATTTCTGCTTCTTGTAAAGGCTGTGGGATTTGTGCATCCCATTGTCCCAAACTGGCCATATCTATGGGCGGTTTTACAACTGAACAAATCAGGTCTCAGATAAAGGCCTTTGGAGGTTAGGAGGATCAATGGGTAACGAGTTCAACCCTAAGATACTTGGATTCATGTGTAACTGGTGTTGTTATGCTGCAGCGGATTCAGCGGGTGTGGCACGGTATCAATACCCCCCAAATGTTAGAACGATTCGTATGATGTGTACAGGAAGAATGGACCCACTTTTTGTTATAGATGCTTTTTGCGTTGGAACAGATGGCGTTTTTGTTGGTGGCTGACACCTTGGAGAATGTCATTACCAGGTTGGTAATTACGATGCGATGATAATGGAAGAATTCGTAAGAAAGATATTGGTAAGGGTAGGTATCAATAGCGACCGTTTTGCATTGGAATGGGCATCAGCGGCCGAGGGGCCACGATTTGTCAAGCTGATTACTGATTTTACTGTAAAAATCAAGTCTCTTGGCCCTTTGGGAGAGCCCGGGGGTGATAGTAAGGATGAGTTGCTAATCAAGCTTTTGGCGGCAAGAAATGCGCTTGAAGAAGCAAAATTGAGAACAGGGCTTGGAAACCTTACAAAGGGATTTCGTAAAGAAGGTGATTATTCTGACCAGACCATTAAGGATAAGGTCGATGATAAACTGGCAAAATCAATAGAAACCGAGATGGCAAGATATGAAACCTTGATTCGTATACAAGAACAAGGACCGATTTCCTTTGATGATTTGGCCGAAAAGGTTGGAATACCCACCGCAGAAGTTGAAAAATATGTGAATGCATTTAGCAAAAAAGGATTGGTGGTTGAAGCTGAAGGTCAATTATCAGCAACTATCAACCAGTAACCAGCAACGAGTAACGAAATTATGACAATATACAGAGAAGATTTAGAACCTCGATTTAAATTTGAAGTTGCAGAACTTCCGGAAGGTCAGAATGTCAAGGACTGTTTTGCATGCGGCAGTTGTACTGGTGTCTGCCCGGTCAGTCAGATAATACCTGAATTTGATCCCAGGAAGATCCTTCATATGATATCTCTCGGCCTGAAAAAACACCTGCTTTCATCTGATTTGCCATGGTATTGTACGGGCTGTAGCACTTGTAAATTTGTATGTCCGCAGGATGTTCGATTTAATGATGTTATTAAGGCCCTGAAGCTCTTGGCATT
>JAHIKR010000122.1 GCA_018897415.1 Pseudomonadota bacterium | reverse complement strand
ATCTATAGATAGAACTATTATTTTATGCAGCCTCTTTCTGTTCCTTTATTGCCTGCAAAACATTCAACAGTTTTACAGGTATATTATTAAGAGCCACAACAAAAGAAGTTGGAACCCCATTTAATACTGAAAGAAGCTGGCCCAGAAGCACTTCTTGAGAAGGAAGCTCCGACAGGGCCTTGATTGCACTTAGATCCAGCGCCTTGCCATCCATTATACCGGCCTTTATTTCAAGTTTTTCATAATCCTTTGCGAACTGCGTCAAAACCTTTGCGGGAGCAACAGGATCATTATAACTTATGGCAATTGCGGTAGGACCTTTAAAATTGTCTTTAATTAAAGCCACATCAGTATCTTCAGAAGCTCTGATAAGAAGCGAATTTTTAACCACCCTATATTCAACATCAGCTTCCCTGAGCTTTCTGCGCAATTCATTAATAGTTATTACATTAAGCCCTTTATAATCAGTAACTATTAAAACTTTGGACTTCGAAAATATTTCACGAAGATCTTCTACAATTTTTTTCTTTTCATCTATTTGCACGAATTTATTACACCCCCTTCCTCAATCTGTAAAAAACCGGAGGCAACAACTTTATCTCAAAACCATCTCGGTAGGCAGGCTATGCCGATTAAACACAAAAGTGTGGACCTACGGTCTTTGACAGTAATCTTATCAATTAGTCAGATTTTCTTTATTAGTCAGGTTGATTTGATTTGTTGGTGGCCGCACCTTGCCTTTGGGCCGATAGAACTAAGGCTCGTATTTCCGAAAATAATTATGTTATTAATTCCTTTATGCTTGCTGTATCTATCTTAATTCCTGGGCCCATAGTAGTCGATATAGCGATACTCTTAATATAGGCACCTTTACTGGAAGCAGGCTTAAGGCGTAAAATTGTTTCTAAAAATGCAGTAAAATTCTGAACAATCTTATCTACACCAAATGAAACCTTACCCATAGGAACATGAACTATACCTGCTTTTTCTACTCTGAAATCTATTTTGCCTGACTTGAGCTCATTAACCGCCCTCGCAATATCAAAAGTAACTGTTCCTGTTTTTGCATTAGGCATAAGCCCTCTTGGACCAAGAATTTTCCCCATCTTTCCTACAGAGCCCATCATATCGGGTGTGGCAACGGCTTTATCAAAGCCTAACCATCCGCCTTTGACTTTTTCTATCAGATCATCATTGCCAACAAAATCGGCACCCGCATCAAGCGCCTCTTTTTCCTTCGCCCCTTTAGCAAATACCAAAACCTTGACTTCCTTCCCAAGGCCGTTTGGCAAAACTACCGTTCCACGAACCATCTGATCCGCATGCCGTGGATCAACGCCAAGACGTACAGCCACATCAACGGTTTCATCAAATTTGACATAAGATGAATCTAAAGAGCTTCTTACGGCTTCGGCATAATGGTACCTTATCTCGGCATTTATTTGCTTTCTTGATTTTAAGTATTTTTTACCACGCTTCGGCATCTTTTATAACAAACTCCTTTTCTTTTTAACCGATCTCTATGCCCATACTTCTAGCTGTTCCTTCAACTATCTTACAGGCGGTATTTAAATCATAAGCATTCAAATCAACCATTTTCTGCTTGGCTATTTCTTCAACCTGCTGTCTAGTAACCTTGCCTACTCTTTCACGCTTTGGATCGCCAGCTCCTTTTGCTATCTTTGCAGCTTTCTTTAATAGTACAGCTGCGGGCGGCGTCTTGGTAATAAAAGTAAACGTTCTATCCTGATAGACAGTTATAACAACAGGTATTATCATCCCCTCATCATTAGCCGTCCTAGCATTAAACGCCTTGCAAAAATCCATTATATTAACTCCCTGCTGCCCCAATGCAGGCCCGATCGGAGGAGAAGGGTTAGCTTTGCCAGCGACAACCTGTAATTTTATCTGAGCAATAACTTTTTTTGCCATTTGTACTTTCTACTCCTAATAATTATTTTATTAATTTCTCAACCAATAACTTTACAGCTTTGCAACCTGAACAAATTCCAATTCTACCGGCGTTGAACGGCCGAATATAGTCACCAGAACTCTTATCTTGCCTTTTTCGGGATTAACCTCGTCCACTATTCCGTTAAAATTCGTAAAAGGTCCATCTATTACACGGATCTCATCCCCTGCCTCGAAAAAGAATTTTGGCTTTGGTTTCAGTCGACCAGCTTCCATCCGGCTTAAAATTTTTTCAGCCTCTTCACCAGAAAGAGGGGTCGGCTTTTCTCTTCCCCCTAAAAATCCTGTAACCTTGGCTGTATCATTAACAATATGCCAGGTTTCCTCATCAAGCTCCATCCTAACCAAAATGTACCCGGGATAAAATTTACGGGATGATTCCTTTCTCTTCCCCTTAACAAGTTCAACTATCTGCTCAGTTGGGACCAGCACCTCACCGAATTTATCAGAATGAGGGGAGGAAGCTATTCGTTCTTCCAAAGCCATTTTGACTTTGGTTTCAAAACCCGAATAAACATGGACTATATACCATTTAAGAGCCACTTTTTTTCCTCATTCTATTTAAGGACCACACCTATCAAACTTGACAAACCAATATCGACTATCCCTAAAAAAAACGATATTATCATAACAAGAATTATAACTACGAGGGTAGAGCCTATAGTTTGCTTGCGTGTGGGCCATGTTACCTTGTTAAGCTCAACCTTAACCTCCCTTAGGAACTGCAAAGATTTTTGTAAAGACCTCGCAACAAAAAGCCTGCCCAGGAAATTTCCTTCAAGTTTTCTTGACTCAGACCTAACTGTACTCGAAGATTTCTTCAGGGATAAAGTTTGTGCTTTTTTTATGACTCTGACAGAATCTGATATTAAACCTGTCTTTTGGGTGGCAGCATTAATTCCTGCCTTAGATGATGGTGCTCTATCGACACTTTGCTTTTTCTTTTTTTTGCCGGCAGAACTTTTCTTTCTTTGTAACTTTCCCATTATATACCCAAAAAGAACGAAATTTCAAAAATGATTTGGCAGGCCAGGAGGGATTCGAACCCCCAACACCCGGATTTGGAGTCCGACGCTCTACCGTTAGAGCTACTGGCCTGCATAATCCTGGATTTAACTTGAGACCTTTGAAAAACGCTCCCTTTTGCCCAATTTCTGCGTCTGGCTCAAATTTTAATCCTCAAAATACTCAATGTATTCCTCCGGTTAAAATCTTCGCCATCCTTGAACTCGAACAAAATTAAACATTTTTCAAAGGTCTCAAATTGTCATAGTTATAACAATAATATTATCGATTACAAATTCGGATAAAGCTTTTATTTTGTCTCCTTATGCGAGGTATGTTTTCTACAGAACCTGCAATATTTATTGAATTCAAGCTTATCCGGTGTTGTCCGTTTATTTTTTGTTGTAGTGTAATTTCTTCTCTTGCATTCACTGCATGCAAGGGTAACAATTATTCTCACCAGCCGACTCCTTCGCTTTTATTCGATTATTTCACTTACCACTCCAGCACCGACAGTACGACCGCCTTCCCTTATTGCAAACCTGAGCTCCTTCTCCATTGCTATCGGAGTTATCAGCTCCGCCGTAATCGTTACATTATCACCAGGCATCACCATCTCTATTCCCTCTGACAAGCCCAATACTCCTGTAACATCCGTCGTCCTAAAATAAAACTGCGGCCGATATCCATCAAAAAACGGAGTGTGTCGTCCACCCTCCTCCTTGCTCAATATGTATACCTCTGCCTTAAACTTCGTATGAGGTGTTATCGTCCCAGGAATTGCCACTACCTGACCACGCTCAACTTCCTCTCGCTTCGTACCTCGCAACAAAAGCCCTACATTGTCTCCAGCACGACCCTCATCAAGCAACTTCCTGAACATCTCTACACCTGTACAAACCGTCTTCATCGTCGGCCTGATACCTATTATCTCAATATCATCTCCTACATGAATTATTCCACGATCAACTCGACCGGTCACTACCGTACCACGACCGGATATGCTGAATACATCCTCTATGGGCATCAAAAACGGCTTGTCTACATCGCGCTTAGGCTCAGGGATAAACGTGTCTATCGCATCCATTAGCTCAAATATACACTTGGCATCTTCGCTATCAGGATCGTCACTCTCAAGTGCCTTTAACGCACTGCCACGAATTATAGGTGTATCATTCCCAGAAAACTCATACTTGTCCAATAACTCCCTAAGCTCTAACTCAACTAACTCTATAAGCTCATCATCATCCACCATGTCACACTTGTTCAAAAATACCACTATCTGAGGAACTCCTACCTGACGAGCCAATAATATATGCTCTCGAGTCTGAGGCATCGGACCATCATCGGCTCCTACCACCAATATGGCTCCATCCATCTGCGCAGCACCGGTAATCATGTTCTTTATGTAATCCGCATGGCCAGGACAATCTACATGTGCATAATGACGAGCCACTGTTTCATACTCAACATGTGCCGTCGCTATCGTTATACCTCGCTCCTTCTCCTCCGGAGCCTTGTCTATCTCATCAAAAGGCACATACTCAGCCATGCCCTTAAATCCCATATGCTTCGTTATCGCCGCCGTAAGAGTGGTCTTACCATGATCTATATGACCAATGGTACCTACATTAACATGCGGCTTGGTTCGCTTAAACTTTTCCTTAGCCATATCTCCGCCCTCCT
>JAHIKR010000121.1 GCA_018897415.1 Pseudomonadota bacterium | reverse complement strand
GAGGCAGGCATGAAACGATATATTTTTGTGGCCCTTGCTGCAATAACTCTTCTGTTTTTTGGGTTTCAAACAGCGTTTTGCCAGGCAAATACGGATGCCAGGGGAAACGCCGCTCCCAGCGAGGCTCTTCCCGAGGATCTGAAAGGTCTGGATGTAAAAGATTACTTTATAGCTCCGGAGGCTGAACCAATTGGGCTCATACAGACTGTAACCGGCCACGTGGTGGTGCTGCATGGAGAGACTAACGAAGCCTACTTTGCTGCACAGGGCGATGCGGTTTTTCAACAGGATGCCCTGTTTACATTGGAGGAATCCCGCTGCCGGGTCAGGTTTATTTCAGAAGATGTGATCACCATGGGTGAGGATGCACGAATAGATATTGAGGAACTCGTCGATGACCATGAATTACAGAGGAAAAAGTCAACTTTCAATATGCTCCGGGGCAAGGCCATGTTCTACGTCGTACCCTTGTTCAGGCACAAGGAAATCTCCGCATTGGTTAAGACTAAAACCGCTGTGGCGGGGATTCGGGGGACCAAGTTCGGCGTAGAGGTCAGAAAGGCAAGTGGAAAACTTGCGCAAAGCGAGCCATTATACATTGCAGATGCGTCTGATTCAGGCCTTTTCTACCTGGCACAGGCCAACCTGAACGATACAGAAACCGTGGTTTACGCTTTTGAAGGTGAGGTGGATGTTTATTCTCCTATAGACGGAACCACGCAAAAGGTGCGTGAAGGCGAGACTGTGGTGATGACCACTGTGGGAGCAGGTATAGTCAAGCCCACGCCTCCTGCCGCAGCCCGACAGTTTATGAAGGAAACAGAGGCACCAGCACCTGCTGAAGAAGAGGAAACCGCTGAAGAAGGGGCACCTGCACCTGCTGTCAAAGAAGCTGCCCCTGCTGTCAAAGAAGAAGCTGCTGCCCCAGTCACCACTGATACCACTGATGTAACACAGGACCAAACCGCTACATCGGTTGCAGCGACAGCTTCAACCTCAACCACCGCAACAAGACCAAGCACTCATTATGGCTATTTCTCTTCAATGCTTACAGATATAGATACAAGTCCTCCAATGCTGGATAATGTTTATGCAATCGTTCGGCGCGCGAATTTTGACTCCACCACCTATGTAGAGGCTACAGGTATTGTTGGCACCGGTGGATATATGAGAGCCTATCCAGGAAGCGGTTTTGGCAGCAGTCCGTATCTGACGAAGGTCGCTATTAACTCGGGCACGGGCAATGTTAGCGCTGATCTTGATTCAACTTATGCGATAAGCCATACAGAGCTTGGCTACAATGCCTACCAGGAATGGGGTTACTGGACAATGACCGCCAATCCTGTTGAAATTAATTACTACAATCACTATGTAGATAATAAAGCATTTTATATGTTTGGTAATGTGTATACCCCATGTTCAGTAGGAGTTAGCGGCCATTATAGCGGAACTGCATGGGGTACCTACTGGGCCGTTGGTGGTGGTACCGACATGACCGGGACTTTTGGTTGTGATGTAATTGTAAATAGCGCCTCAGGCTCAGTTAGCAATTTCGAGCTGGACGTCTATGATTCAGTTAGCGTACATTCTGCCAGCGTCAGAGGCTCCGGGGTTTTTGACCCAGGTACCAGCGATTTTTCTCTATCCAGTCCAACATGTACAATTGACGGATCTACTGCCACCAGTGGAGAATTGGCCGGAGGGCTCTATGGACCTAATGGTGAGTATATTGGAGGCGCCGGAGGAATATATAACTCTTCATCAGGAGAAGGTGTAAATCTGCTTTTCCAGGGAAGCAAATAGCACGTAATTCAAAGAGACCTTTGAAAAATGTTCAATTTTGTTCAAGTTCAAGGAAGGCGAAAATTTTAAATGCAGGAATACATTGAGTATTTCGAGGCTTAAAATTTGAGTCTGACGCTGAAATTGGGCAAAAGGGGGCGTTTTGCAAAGGTCTCAAAAAGCCCCTCCATTCAGGTGGGGCTTTTTTGCCGGCGATATATTTACACCGAGTTCCTCTGCAAACTGCTCAAGTTCCTCCTGTGTGCAGTTAATAGTCCTGTAATGCCTTTTATCTGATATATCCTCGCATTCACAGCGAATATATTCTATAAGAAACCGGCCTATCTCCTTTTTCATGCCTGGATCAATTCTGTTCTTTTTCTTCTGATATTTCTTTAATCTGTTATAATTTATAATTGCTCTTTTTAATCCCCGAAAAATCGATGATTTCCTGTTTGCGAATTCAAGATCCCGCAATATAATAGTTTTATAACGATTTATTACTGCATTCTCCAGGCGTTTAATGTCTGATAAGGTCAGTATCAGCTTTGGGCCCTCTTCTTCCTCTGTAAGATAATAAAGAGCTTCATAAAAAGCCACTTCCGGCATCTCCCCGGAATTCTCAATCAAATCGACTTCCTGCTGCAGATAGCTTTCTCTATAATTCACTTTTCATTAAGCTCCCACTACCGTCAAAATAAAATCCATATCAATATTGTTAGCTCGAATACCGCTTATATACGAATAAACAAACGGAATATATTTTCGAGAACTCCTATAGACGGCTTTGTAACAAGTTCATATGCAAGGCGTGCGAATCTTGAGGAATGAGACGTACTCAAAGTACGTCGCAATGATTTACCCTGTTAAATCGGTTACGCCGTTTTGCATAGCAAAAATTTAACAGGGCGGGGGATGAAGCACAACACCGCAGATGGACTTGTTACAAAGCCGTCAATCATGATCGAAAACATAGCCTATGGAACGGAGGCTTTTAAAATATACCGGCTTTTTGGGATTATCCTCAAAATACTTTCTAAACCTCACAATAAAATTATCTACGGTTCTGGTTGAGGTGCCTCTTGTGTATCCCCACCCTATTTCCAAAAGTTTGCTTCTGGCAAGCGGTTTACCGCGATTTGCAATAAAAAGTTTTAAAAGTTTTACTTCCTGCTCTGTCAGATTTATTTTTCCGCTTTTGCAGTCTGCAACGGAAGTTTCAAAATTAACCCGGTTGCCTCCAAAAGCATAGGTTTTCGGTAATAAAGAAAGTTCGTATCTTTTTATATCATTTTCCCCTCGGCTCCAGGATACTCTTGTCAAAAGTCTCTCAACTCTCAGCAAAAACTCTTCAAGGTTAAAAGGCTTTGAAAGATAATCATCCACTCCGTAAGAAAAACCTTTTATCCTGTCATCGGGTTCGCCCTTGGCTGATAAAATAAGTATAGGAATCCGTTCATCCTCAAGACGGATATTTTGAAGCACAGACAACCCATCAATTCCCGGCAACATTATATCAAGTACTATCAGATCCGGCATCAATTCTTTCCATTTTTTAAGGCCTGAAACGCCGTCTGAAGCAATAACTACATCATATCCCTGGAAAGAAAGATTCAATCTTAAACCTTCTGCTATATGCCTCTCATCTTCAATTACAAGGATACGCTTCTTCTCGGAGTTATTCATGGGGGCGCCTCGCAAGCGCTAACTTAAAAATTAATTATTAATTATTGATTATTGATTATTTTTTCCTTCGTCTTTGAGAAGTCTTCACGCTCGAACTTATGATTCTGCACAGTTCGCCACACTCTTTTTGCAATCCAATACACTCTTCAATTGGTACCATCTGGCTTCGTGTTATGATTTGCAGCCAAACTGTTGTTTCATTCAGCTCTTTTAAAGCGATTTTTAATTTATGTATAAAGTCGTTCGGGCTTTCTGCTGAACGAGCCTCAGCATAATTAGGCGCAGGAGAAGTTCCGCTTCGTAATAATTGTCCAGCGATATGTTTCCCGGCCGAACCTTTCGGCAATTTTGTGGTAAGTTGGATAATGCTCACTGCAAAATCAATAAGTCTCTCCTGAATATCATCGCCTTTTGCCATAGTTAATAATCAATAATCAATTGTTAATAGTGAATTGTTAATGTCTTTTTTATTTAAGTTAGCGCTTAGGTAGAAGCACCCCGCAATACCCTCAAGGTCTATATGGCAAAATTAATGTAAAGACCGATCCTTCCCCGATTCCTTTACTTTCCGCAATGACTTTTCCTTTATGGATTCGAGCAATATTCTGGACAAGATGCAGGCCAAGACCGCTTCCTTTTGCTGACATGTTTTCAGATCGTCCGGCCTGGTAAAATTTCCTGAATATTTTCTTAGTTTCATTCTTATCAATTCCAATACCGTTGTCCTCAAAATGTATATGTAATTCACGCTTTTTAGGCTCAAAAGTGATATCGATTTTAGGCTTATCTGACTCGTTATACTTAATTGCATTAGTAAATAGATTCATAAGTAACATCTCAAATAGAGACAAGTCTATCCTATAAGAGAAGGATCGACCGGATGGATTATGAATATTTATCTCGCAATTCTGAAAAAGATGGTTGTTATTTTTAACAAATCGCTTAACTACTTCATTGATATCTGCTATAGAAAAATTTTCTTTATAATTCCTGCTTTCAATTCTGGCGAGGTTCAATATCCGGCTTATGTTGTCAGAAAGCTGGTTTACATCCTGAATCATATAGCGGATGTATTTAAGCCGATCTTCTCTGGAAAGCTCATGTTTTAAAAAGGTCTCCAGATATAACTTCAATGAGGTAACAGGACTTTTTAGCTCATGGGTAAAATTGTTTATGAAATTATGCTGCAGCCTGTACAATTGCGCTGTTTTCTGGGTATACACAAATATCATTAATATACCCATAAGAATCATACCAACAAGAATCGAAAGAACCATAATAACTACCCATGTCTGAGATTCCAAAACCTGACTGGGATCGAGGTTAAATCGTAACATAACAGACTTAAGGCCTTTGCTGGCCTCCATGTACCAGTGAATGTACAGAATCAGAGACAATGCAAGGGCCACTACTGAAAAAATAAAGATAAGAATCGGTTGGATAAACAGTTTTGATCTATTCATAACATGCCAACTGGATATAACTTGTTAGTCAAAAATAAAGTATTTGATAATTTTCTTTGCCAAACTATAAGAACTAATATAACAAATTTAATAAATTAAACAACAATTTATATCAACCTTGCTTTATTCTATAGTTCAGTTTAAAAGTACCGATTTGTAAAACTTTTGTAAAATATAAAAACAATACTGTAATTTTTCACTGTTCTCTATTATAAGAGTTTTTTGCAACTTAGTGTCGTGTCATGTATCAAGTGTTTGATGTGAAAGAAAGTAGAACACCACCAATGTCATTCCCGCGAACGCGGGAATCCAGTATTTCTGGCTACTTCGGCGCTTCTGGATTCCCGCTGGAGTTTATCCCGCACTTGATGCGGGGCCGGAATGACGGCCATCTTTGCGACATTACATAAACTCACGAAAATCTGTGTAACCTGCCCGCTTGTGCCTCGCAGTGGCAGGCGGGTCTGCGTAATCTGTGGATTAAAAGGGTCAATAAATGAAAGACTATTACCATGAATTTCATATCCCAGTTATGGGTACCGGTCACTCTGTTGATACACCTATACGTGTAGCCTGTTTAGGCATTACATCGGTTATATCACTCGTCGATGATCTATTACTGGAAAAAATCCGAAAATATTATTCTGAAAAATTCAGCCTGCCGTATTCCAGGATACCGGCAAACGAAAATGACGGAAGAGCGAAAAGAATAACAGCCTATCTTGAAACAGTACAGGAAATTGTACGTATTAAAATGGACAGGATAAAGAAACAGCCGTTTTTCAAAAATAATGAAAAAAGCAAATACTTTGATCTGCTGCCTGAAGAATCCCCTTTAAAAAAGGCATATAATAAACTTTTAAACATGAAGGAAGGATCAAAAAGGTCTGCTCTGGAAAACGAGTTGACAGGTAAAATGAAGCCCGGTTCTATTGATGTAAATATCATGGTAAAACTTGACCGTATAGTTTTTGGCAGCAATGGAGAGCCGCTAGGTGATGAATTCAGTGATGCAAAAACAGCGCTTAGAGGTTATGCAAACAGCAGCCTTAAATCCGGCATTGTATTTTCAGCCGGAATAAATCAGCGCTTGTTCAATTATATGGCCCGGTTCAAAGATTTTTACAGGGATAAAACAGGACAAGTCAAAAAGAAAATAATTCTAAAGGTGAGTGATTTCCGCTCTTCGCTTATACAAGGTAAATTTCTGGCTAAAAGGGGCCTGGAAGTTCATGAATTCCGCATTGAGTCAGGTCTTAATTGCGGTGGTCATACTTTTGCTTCAAATGGGATTTTGCTGCCGACAGTGCTTAAGGAATTTAAAGAAAAACGTGAAAAACTGGCAGATGAATTTCTACCGCTTATAAAGAAGTATTACAATAAAATGGGGTGGGAATATGCTGAACCTGCCCGAAACGACAGCCCCCTTGTCACGGTCCAGGGCGGTATCGGCAACAATGGAGAAGTGCGCAGGCTAAAAGAAGATTTTGGCATGGATCTAACAGGTTGGGGCAGTCCTTTCTTGCTGGTTCCGGAAACTACATGTATTGACAACTTTACTCTTGAGCTCTTAAAACACTCGGGTGAAAAAGATCTCTATTTGAGCGATATCTCTCCTCTTGGAGTGCCTTTCAGCAATTTGCGCAAAACAGGGTCGGAAATATGGACCAGCAAAAAAGCTGCGGAAGGGAATCCTGGTTCACCATGTCGCAAGAAATTCCTTGTATCCAATACTGAATTTACAAAACTGCCTATCTGTCTTGCATCAAAACAATATCAGAAAATGAAACTGGAAGAAATAAACAAGCAAGTACTTTCAGAGCAAGAAAAAGAAAAGTGTAAGGAAAAGATTATAGAGAAAACATGTATCTGCAATCATCTTGGCAACGGAGCCCTTATTGCTCTGGGAATATCCAAAGAAGAAAATTCTCCCCAGTCAATATGCCCGGGGCCCAATATCGCCTGGTTTAATAGAATATATACATTAAAAGAAATGGTTGATCATATCTATGGAAGGGGACCGTCTTTGGTTCCTTCTGAACGACCCCACATGTTTGCCAAGGAAATCGAAATGTATGTTGATTATTTTGAAAGGCAAGTAAATAATTGCGACTGCTCGCCCACGGAAGTCAAGACCCTAAAGGAATTTAAGGAAAATTTGGAAAAGGGCATGAACTTATGTCTAAGTATTGCTCAAAAACAGCCTTTTGAAGGAGAAAATCTGGCTTCTATTCCTCCATGTGTGGAAAAACAAAAAACCCGGCTGGAGTCTATTTACTCTGATTTTGAAAAATTAATTAACAAACAGCCTGATAATCTCGTTTTATTGCAACCACAGCATTCTGTAAAGTTTGACCAGAAAATTGCTTAAACTATTTAGGATAACTTACTTTCAATCCTTTTTCTTTAAGATACTCCTTGACCTCTCTAATACTAAAGGTGCGATAATGAAAAACCGATGCAGCTAACAAAATTTTTGCGCCACCTATGACAACTCCCTCATAAAAATGTTCCAGCTTCCCAGCACCGCCTGATGCAATAACCGGAATGTCAACAGAATCTGAAATAGCCTTTGTAAATTCTAAATCATAACCAGCTTTTGTCCCGTCACCATCCATACTGGTGGGCAGGATAGCACCGGCGCCCAGTCCCTGGCACTGAATAGCCCATGCTTTTGCATCTTTACCAACAGGTTTCGTGCCTCCAGATACAACCAGTTCAAATCCCGATGGCATTTCGTTATTCCTTCTTGCATCTATAGCCACAACTACCTTATCTGAACCATAAACTTCGGCTGCCTGCCTTACAAGATCTGGGTTATTAACAGCAGCGCTGTTCATCGAAATCTTATCTGCACCCGCTTCAAAGACAAGTTCAATATCCTCAATAGAAGATATACCACCGCCAACTGTTAATGGAATACTTATGGCAGATGCAACATTTTTAACCCATTCAAGTCTTGTCTTACGATTTTCAACTGTAGCAGCTATATCAAGCATTGCCAGCTCATCTGCCCCTTCCTTTTCATATAGCATAGCATTTTCTACAGGATCGCCGGCATCTTTTAAATCTATAAAATTAATCCCCTTTACAACTCTGCCTTCTTTCATATCAAGACACGGCATAATCTTTATAATATCCATCAACATTTCCTTTCTATACTGTGAATGCTCATACATCCCCCCAACCCCCATAAGCACTAAGTTAAAAATTAATTATTACCAATTGATTATTAATTATTTTTCCGCATGGATATCATCGCCTTTAGCCATAGTTAATAATCAATAATCAATTATTAATGGTGAATAGTTAATGCCTTTCTGTTTAACTTAGCGCTTATGCCCCATTCATTTCTATGGGGGGGTGTTATTTCGCATGTACTTGGAAACTATGAGATCTGTGAATAAGTTTCTTTACTTTTTTAATGTTATCACCCTCTGGAGGGAATTTTTTGTCCTTTACAAGTATAACTTTATCAATTCCACCCTCTGGCATATGACATGACCAGCATTCAGTATTAGAATCTATTTTTTCTTTATCCATATGACATCTAAGGCATACTTGATTCCCTGAAGTCTCCATCCAATCTCCGTTTTTATGGTGATAACCTAGCCTGTAGAAATTACAATCTTCAGGCTTATACTTTCCTTTCTGGACAGCTCCAGGCAAATGACAATCATAACATTTAAGGTCATTATGCGCTGATTGTGATAACTCTTCATAAACATGCGAAACATTATGGCATGCAGCGCATTTCTCAGCGGGAGGAAACTTTTCAGGTAATAGCCCTTTGATTACGTTTTCTTCAGCAAAAACCAAACCAGAAATCATTATAAAGATAAGCAATGAGTTAATTAACACAGCCTTTTTCATGTTTATCTCCTTTCACGAATATAGTAAAAATCCGGCTCCAGAGGGGGCCGGCTTTGGAATAACCCTGTAAGGGATGATCTACCATACTTGCAACGACATGAAATCCGAAATTCGAATATCGAAATCCGAAACAAGCTCGAATCATAAATGCTCAAATTTTCAAAACATAGTACTCATTTTTCACCTTCGAGGGATAACACTCTCTTCCGTTTAGATCATTTGAATTTTGTACATTTGGATTTGTTTCGTATTTCGTATTTCGTGCTTCGAATTTTGATCAATCCTTTTTGGCGGAGCCACTGAACTCTGACCTTGCCCTTAGAGCAAGGGTTTCTATGATAGACTAAAATTATGCTCTACATCCAAGTCTAATATGCTTTCCATAAGGCCTGTTTTCTTTTGGTATCCTCAAACAGCCGAACCATGCTGTTTTCAACTGGCTGATCCCAGATTTTAGTTATTCGTCTGGCAACATGTTTAATACTTTTTGATGCGATACACTGTGGATAGTGTGCAAAAAGTGTTTCCCTGTTTTGAACCGACCTGCGGACAACATCATCATAATAAATAAAACCAAAATAGTCCGCCTCTATCGACAGTCTTGTTTTAAGGATATCGTCAATCCTCCTTAATATCTTAAGTTCATCGGCGCTATCCCCCATATTTATAATGATGCGGGGTCTATAATTTCTGCATAAATCATGTGCTTTTATAGCAAGATTGCTGTCAACATCTGAAATTTTATTTAATAGAGATTTAACAGTTAATGGTTCAGACTTAATAGGTTGACGAAAGGCCGTGATAAGCATTTTAAGGGCTTCTTTATTATGACTTGCAACGTTTAATATAATATAAAACATAAAGTTCCTCAAAAACGCCAGAAAATTCATAATAGAAGGTACTTCCGAAGTTGTTACAATAATCCCTTTATGCGCTATCCCAAAAAAATTCAGAGTATTGAACGTGCTGCCCGATCCGAGATCAAGCAAAACATATCGTGCTGGAAGCTGTTTAATTTTTCTGAGGAGAGTCATCCTCTGTGCATAAGAAATATTTGCCATAAAAGGTGTTCTGCCGTCTCCTGGTATATATTTAAGATTCGATATTCCTGTACTGACTAACAGATCATTAAATTTTAATTTTTTTCCCTTCAAATAGTCGCCGATACCAGGATGCTTATTCGGTATTCCTAAATATGTATAAAGGTTTGAGCCCCCCAAATCTAAATCAACTACTACTGTGCTGTATCCTAATTCGGCTATACCTGCGGATAGATTTGCAGTTAAAAAACTTTTACCTACACCGCCCTTACCACTCGCTATTGGAATAATAGTCGTTTTTATAGCCATCTCAATTCGTTCTCTCTACGCATTTTCAACTGCTATTAACTCAAGTTTCGCGCCCACTAATTCCTATGACCTTCTCCTGTAGGGCAGGTATTAGATAGTTTTTTTAAAAAGCAAAATATGTTCTCTCCGGCTTTGGCAACGGCACCATACCCACTCAGTTTGTAAGGAGCGAGACATGCACGGCATTTTATCCCTGGTGAAAAACCTTCTATGTGCCTGTCCTGGTCAGATCCCAAGGTATAGTGGTTTAGAATATCAATCATATTATTTTGCTCTTTTAAAAAAACTATCTAATACCTGCCCTTTAAAGCTTTTGTTGCATAGAGCGGGTGCGAAACTTGAGTATTATACAAGAGGACCGGCCCTTTTTACTTCATTCGATACAAATGGTTCATATTTCTTGAACTTTTCTTTAAATTCTTCTGCTAGTTCTTTAGCTTTTTTTTCATAAATTTCTTTATTTTTCCAGGTATTCTTCGGCATTAAAATCTCTTTAGGCACACCAGGGCACTGCTGCGGTATTTCAAAGCCGAAAAAGGGATCTATTGTATATTCAACTTCATCCAATTTCCCTTCAAGAGCGGCATTCAACAATGCACGTGTATGTTTAATAGAAATACGATGACCGACACTATAAGGCCCGCCAGTCCATCCTGTATTAACCAACCAGCATTTAACATTGTGCTTTTTAATTTTCCTGCCTAATAATTTTGCATATTCGCTGGGATGAAGGGGCATAAACGGTGCTCCAAAACAACTGCTGAAGGTAGCCATTGGTTCAGTTACACCAGCCTCTGTTCCAGCGACTTTCGCCGTATAGCCAAGGAGAAACTGATAAGAAGCCTGATCTGGTGTTAGTTTTGAAATCGGCGGAAGTACCCCAAAAGCATCTGCTGTTAAAAAAATAACATTTTTAGGATGATTGCCCTTGCCATCTTTGACTATATTATTCAAATGGGTAAGTGGATAGGCCGCACGTGTATTTTCAGTTATACTTGAATCATCTAAATTTACTATACGTGTTACAGGATCGATTACAACGTTCTCAAGAATTGTACCAAATTTTCGTGTTGTTTCATAAATTTCAGGCTCTGCCTCTTTTGACAGATTAATTACTTTAGCATAGCAGCCGCCTTCGAAGTTAAAAACTCCTTTATCACTCCAGCCATGTTCATCATCACCTATCAATGAACGATTAGGAGCTGCGGAAAGAGTTGTCTTGCCAGTTCCGGAAAGTCCAAAAAACAACGCAGTATCACCACTCTTTCCAACATTGGCGCTGCAATGCATAGAAAGAACCTTTTTTTGAGGCAAAAGATAATTTAAAACAGTAAAAACCGACTTCTTTATTTCACCACCGTAATAAGTTCCACATATCAAAATAATTTTTTTTGTAAAATCAACCAGAATAAAAGTCGCTGAATTGATTTCATCAAGACCAGGGTTGCCAAGAAATTTTGGCATAGTAATTACTGTAAACTCCGGGCTAAAATCAACAAGCTGACCACGGTCCCTTATGCGAAGTAAAAGATTTCTTGCAAAAAGCGCCTGCCAGGCAAATTCGGTAATTACTCTTATTGATACACGATACCTATTATCAGCGCCTGCATATGAATCCTGAACGTATATTTCACGATCCTGTAAATAGGCTTTAACGCGTTCAAAAACATGATCAAATTTTTTGGCATCATATGGAACGTTTACCTTGCCCCAGTTAATCTTATCAGCGGTATTTTCATCTTTTACGATAAATTTGTCATCAGGAGCACGGCCTGTGCTCTTCCCAGGCCTACTAACAAGCAGGGGGCCCAGATGAGTGATAACTCCCTCATTATTTTTTACTGCGTGCTCGTATAATATTGGAGTGCAATAATTCCAGTGTACTTTTTTCAGATTTGTCAAACCAAGGTATTCAAGCCCTGGTTCCAGCTCCAAAAGCTCATCTATCGATTTCATTACTGCCACCTGCACTTCATTATTTGATATTTTGTTGTCATGATACTAAAAAGGCTTGAATTACCATCTACTCCGTTTTACTTTCTTTATTAAGTAAATAGATTTTACAATTCATCTAATAAACACAGAATCGGATTGTATTTCGGCCATGGAAATTTCTGACATAGCCAGTAAGAACACTAAAGATCCAACTGTCAAAATTACCCTGGCTGATTTCATATTTCCCCCTTTCTTTTTTGAAATATATTTTACGGCTTTAGCATACTGAAACCTGTCTGCGCTTCAAAAGCACGAACGCCTGTGCTGTCTATCAGCTCGAATAGTATTATCTCCATTATATGCCAAACTTTTACACCGTTTCGTACACAACCAGTCACGGTTAATGCCTTTCTACCACATGCTATGTGCATATGAAGTACGGAATTACCCTTTTCATCAGGAAAAAGAGTTCCAGTTCCCGCTATCTCATACACATTTTCGAGGATATGTTCCATTGGAGAAACAGGTTTAGATCTTCCCTTTTCCGGGCCAACAACAAGCTTACTACCTATATCAGCGCCCCCGACCGCTATTAAAGCAGCGGCTTTAATGGACTGCTCGCAAGCAAATCTCTCAATTTCTTCATGAAGAATATCTCCGTCCTCAAGACGTATAACAAAAGTCCGCCCCTGCTTAGCCTGTGAAAATTTCATCGCTCTCCACCCGTGAACCGTGAACCGTGAACCGTTACATTGTTTGAAACAGCCATTATGCTGAACTCAAATATGTCCTTATACTG
>JAHIKR010000120.1 GCA_018897415.1 Pseudomonadota bacterium | reverse complement strand
TCATGATTGGTCTTCCAACGGAAACAATGGATGATGTCGAAGCTGTCATAAAACTGTGTAAAGAGATAAAGCACCGGTTTCTCAAAGCCAGCAGGATCAGGAAACGAATAGGAGAAATAACGGTAAGCATTAATTCTTTTGTGCCAAAGCCGTTTACACCTTTTCAGTGGGTTGCAATGGATGATGAACGTACTTTGAAAAAAAAAATAAAGATGATAAAGGATGGTTTGAAAAAAGTTGCAAACGTTCGTGTCCATGCGGATATTCCGCGTTGGGCTTATATCCAGGCTATGTTTTCACGCGGTGACCGCAGGGTCTCAGAAATTCTGACTTTAGCTAATAAAAATCATGGAAACTGGGCGCAAACACTTAAGGAAACACCGATAAATCCTGATTTCTACGCTCTGAGGGAACGATCTTTGGATGAATTGCTTCCCTGGGACTTTATAGACCATGGAATAAAAAAGTCTTTTCTGAAAGATGAATACAAGAAGGCCCTGGCTGGTAAAGCAACTGCACCATGTCCTATGGAATCATGCAATGTTTGCGGGGTCTGTAAGAAAGAAGATTGAAGAAGGGAAAGGAGCCTTTATCCTGAAAAAGCAATATAATAGCTTGGGCGACCCCGAGGATGGCCATTTATCGGTGAAGCGAGGGGAAGAAATAGCAGAGGCTAACGGCTATAAACTTATAGAACCCTCAAAACCACGGTTGAAAATGTTACCTGAATTTCACGTTTTTGTTCGAATTTTCATTGTATCATAACAATTAATGTGTTAATTTTATCCAAAAAGGCTGGACTTTCATCACCACTTGTATCAATTATAAAGTTATAGGTCACCATACCAATGGATAATAAGCAAAATAATGATGTTCTATTTTACAAAAAATATGGCTATCAAAACAAGCGTTTAAAATTTATATTAAAAATCAAGCAGTTACCCCCCCCCCCCATTTTCGTCTAAAAATCTCTGCCACAAAAGGTTCCGGTTATTTAACAGAGCCCATCTCTTCATTTCAATCAATAGAGTTAGGGCCTTTTTTATTTGGAGATGGCTTCTAATAAACCACGAGACATTACATAGTTTGTCAAAAGGAAAGAAAATGATCAAAACGAAAGTCCGAATCTCAGCTTTGCTGTTTTTGGCGATTTTCCTCCTGGCTGCCTGTGGGCCGCAAGAGGTCAAGAAGCCACCCGACAAGGTCTCGGTACAACTCAAATGGGTTCACCAGGCCCAGTCTGCCGGCTTCTACCTGGCGCAGGAAAAAGGATACTACGCCGAAGAGAACATCGCCGCCACTTTTTTAGAGGGCGGGCCGGGCATTGACAATATTGAAAAGGTCGTCACCGGAGGGGCCGATTTCGGCGTGGAAGCGCCTATGGGCATTCTCCTGCGTCGCAGCCAGGGCAAGCCTGTCGTGGCCATTGCCGCCATATACCAGCGTAACCCGACGGTTTTCGTCTCCCTTGCAGATTCCGGGATCACGCGCCCGCCCGATTTCCTGGGCCGGACCGTGGCTGTATCGGATGTTGAAGGCAGGGTTCTGCTTAAAACCATGATGAAAAGGTACGGCAAAATTTACTTTAAAGCCATGATGGAAAAGTTGGACCTCGACATCCATCAGGTTACGATTGTGCCTTACCAATATGATTTCAGCGCCTTCTACAGCGGCGAGGCGGACGTCACGGAGGCTTACGCAAACGGAGGTCTTATCCGCATTCGCCAAAAGGGATACAATGTCAACCTGATCTGGCCCGGAGACTACGGTGTGCACGTGTACGGCGATACCTTGATCACCACCGATGAGATGATTGCAGAGAACCCGGACCTGGTCACCCGCTTCCTGCGGGCAACGCTTCGAGGCTGGCGCGAGGCGATCGAGGACCCTGAGGCAGCCGTAGCGATCACCATGAAGTATGCCCGGGAGAAGGATTCTGAACTGCAAACCCGGATGATGGACGCCAGTGTCCCCCTGATCCATACCGGAGAAGACCAGATTGGCTGGATGAGAGCCGGGGTTTGGGAAAGGACACATCAGCTTCTGCTGGAGGAGGAGCTTCTGACCGGCCCGGTGGATCCGGACAAAGCATACACGATGGAGTTCCTGCAGAGGATCTACGGAGGAAAGAAATGAAACTGACCTCAAAACTTGCGGTTCTCTTTGTGCTGCTTTCGATCGTCCCCCTATCTTTGGTGAGCTACCTGAGCTATGAAAACCATCGGCAAACCATAGAACAGGAGACGATCAACCGGCTTGTCTCCACCACCATCCTCAAGGAGGCCGCGGTCAACCGGTTGGTTGAGGACGCCAAACGGAGCATCCGGGAGCTTGCCAGACGTCCCCTCATCCGGGAGTATGCCGCCGTGTTAGTATCGCGAGGTCCGGCTGACCCGGAGTACCGGGCAGCCCAGAGAAGCATCCGCGATGAGCACCTGAACCCAACCCTGGAAGAAGAAAGGAGCCTCCTGAAGCTTTTCATCCTGCGCGGCAGCGACGGGTTAATACTGGTCTCCTCGGACGAGAAACAAGAGGGGAGATACAGGGAGAGCGAACCCTACTTCGTGGAGGGAAAAGATCGCACCTGCGTCCAGAATGTTTACTATTCCCTGCCCCTGGGGAAGGCGGTCATGACCATCGGTGCACCGATCAAGGACAAAGAGGGCAAGCTGATTGCGGTGCTGGCCGGCCACGTGGACCTGGCCGAGATGTCGGAGATCATGATGCAGCGCAGCGGCCTGAGCGCCACCGAGAAGACTTACGCAGTCAACAAGTTTAACTTCTTCGTTACCGATCCCGGCCTGGAGCCGGGCTCTGCCTTGAAGAAGGCCGTATATACCGATGGCGTGAAGGCCGGCCTTAAACACCAGAACGGTGTGGGTTTCTACAATGATTACCGGGGCGTGCCGGTCATCGGAGCCTACAGATGGATGCCGGAGCGGGAGTTAGTCATCCTGGCCGAGGTAGATCAGGCCGAGGCATTCGCGCCAATCCTGGCCTTGCGTAAAGCCCGACTCTGGATCAGCGCAGCGGTGTCTGCGATCGTGGCGTTGCTGGGCCTGCTTTTCGCCCGCACCATCACAAGGCCGGTGCTCCAACTGGTCAGGGGCGCTGAGGAGGTTGGCCGGGGCAACCTTGAATACCGGATAGAAGTTGTGGGCAGAAACGAGATCGGCCAGTTGGCCACAGCCTTCAACGAGATGACGGCCGACCTGCACCGTTCGCTGGGGGCGCTGCGAGAATCTGAGACCAGATACAGGAATCTAACCGAAAGCCTTGAAGAGTTGATTTACCGGGCGGATCCCGAAACATTTGGGACCACCTATGTGAATCGTGCGGTTGAAGGAATCTACGGTTATACAGTAGAAGAGTTCCTTGGAGATCCAACCATATGGGAAAGCACCATTCATCCTGAGGACAAGAAAAGGGTTTTTGCATGGTTCACAGAAGCTCAGAGGAAGATAGAATCCGGCGCCGTTGAATATCGTATCATAAGGAAAGACAAAATACTACGGTGGGTGGAGGATCACGCCAGTTGGGAGAAAGATCAACGAGGCAATGTCGTCTCACTGAACGGGGTGATGTATGACATCACCGAGCGCAAGCGGGCGGAGGAAAAAACTAAACAACTGCAAGAATATCTCCAGCTTCAAATTGACCGGATGCCTATAGGATTGATTGTTTGGGATACAGAGTTTCGTGTGACATCCTGGAATCCCGCTGCTGAGAAGATTTTTGGCTTCACAGCGCAAGAAGCGTTGGGGAAACATCCATACGGCCTGATTGTGCCAAAAGAGGCTCAACCCCATGTGGATGATATTTGGCGTCGCCTGCTTGAAGGGGACATAACGGCGCATAGCATAAACGATAACATGACCAAAGATGGTCGCACTATCATCTGCCAGTGGTCAAACACACCACTTAAAGAAACCGATGACACCGTGAGGGGCGTGCTTTCAATGGTTCAAGACATCACCAAGCGCAGGCGGGCTGAGGAAGACCTACAAGCTGCTTACGGCCAATCCATCATCTACGCGCAGGAGCTTAAAGAACAAATAGAGAAACGTGAGCGCATGGAGGAAGAGAAAAAGAAAGCTGAAGCCCAGCTTTACCAGGCCCAGAAGATGGAGGCTATCGGTACGCTTACAGGAGGCATTGCCCATGATTTCAACAACCTGCTGACCGCCATCCTTGGCAATGCCCAGCTTGCATTGATGAAGGTCATCAAGGATGAATCCTTACGCAAGCAAATTGAAGAAATTAATAAAGCCGGGGAGAGGGCCGCTTCTCTTACCCGACAGCTTTTAGCCTTCAGCCGTAAGCAGGTGATTCAGCCCAAGATCCTGGATGTCAATGAGGCGATAAACGAGACGGAGAAGATGCTTAAGCGTATGATCGGAGAGGATATTGAATTTCTATTGGTTTTAGAACCTGAGCTGTGGAAAATCCATGCAGACCCGGGGCAGATCGATCAGGTGTTCATGAACCTGGTGGTCAATGCCAGGGACGCCATGCCCAGTGGAGGAAAGCTCACCATTGAGACAGCCAATGTAGAGCTGGACGAGGCCTATTTTCGCAAGCACGGTATTGAAGGAGAAAAGTCAGGCCATTATGCGATGCTCGCTGTAAGCGATACCGGCTGCGGGATGGATGAAAAAATTAAGGAACATATCTTCGATCCTTTCTTTACCACCAAGGGAGTCGGCAAGGGCACGGGATTGGGCTTGTCTACGGTATATGGCATTGTGAAACAGAACAAGGGTTATGTCTGGGTCCATAGCGAGCCCGGGAAAGGGACGACCTTTAATATCTATTTTCCCAGGGTGACAGAGGGTGTGGCGGCAGGCAAAGAACAAGAGAAGTTTACTGGTGAAATCAGCGGCTCTGAGACGGTCTTGATTGTGGAAGATAATGACGGTGTTCGAAAACTTGCGCAAGAGATTCTCCTGCTGCATGGGTACAAAGGCCTTGTGGCTGAAAATGGCGAAGATGCTTTGAGGGTCAGCCATGCGCACGAGGGGCCGATTCATCTGATGATCATTGATGTGGTAATGCCCGGGATGAGCGGAACTGACCTGGCAGAAAAGCTGCAATCCATAAGGCCTGAGGCACGGGTGCTTTACATGTCAGGTTACACAGATAATGCCATTGTTGAGCACGGTTTTTTGGCGCCCGGACTGAATTTTCTCCAAAAACCTTTTACACTGGAAAGTCTGGGCAAGAAAGTGCGCCAGGTGCTGGACGCTGAGAAAAAATGAACATCGAACATCGAACGTCCAACATCGAATGTTGAATGAAAAAAAATGAAGAAACAGATTTTAGAATAATAATTTGAGGAGCGGAGCGACATCATTATTCGGTGAGGCTTGGTGTCACATCTTGATTAGGGTGAGGCTTGGTGTCACATCTTGATTAGCGCATTAGTTGGAAACAGATGCTATTGAAGCAGGTAACATCCATAAAAATATAAATTTCTAAAACATATTGAAATAATTATAAAATATGACACTTCAGTATGCAAAATCAATTCGTAAAAAGCTGCTGGAGCTGGCCGGTCTTGCGGTAGTACACTATAGCTGTATTCCCTGTGTCTTGCATCTCCGGCAAACTTTACAATCGCTCAATTCAGATGATATACTCCTCACCAATTACTGAGGGGTCGTAAAGATCAGGAAAGTAATAGGGAAGAACACCAATTGGCAGCCCGATCGTTAACGGCGCACGGTGGCTTTGTGACTGCAAAAGACCGTCTTTGATCAGCGCGCTGACGATTCGGCGTGCATTGCGCTCGCTCATGTTCAGGATCTCAACGGCCATGCCTCTTGGTATAGCGCCCCGCATAAATACGGCTCTGAGTAATTTTGCCGCCTCAATCCGCAAAGGCTTTTTATCATGTTTGGCACGCGTTTCCACATACCAGTCGATCCTGGTTTCGATCTGGTCAAGCCGCAGCAAGCCTTCCATGAAGCGTATCTGATCCAGGCAGATTTCAAAGAAAAACCGGCAGAAATCCGCCAGCAGGTCATCATCAAAATAGTGAGCGCCATTTTGTTCATCCGGGGAATCAGTGGCCCACAGCTCAAACATATACTGGTTTTTATTTCTTGATAAACCTCGGGATAAAGACCACAGATTGCTTTTGTTAACGCCTGTCCTGGCAAGATACAGCCCTGAGAAAAGGCGCGCAACCCTGCCGTTTCCGTCCCGGAAGGGATGCAGCCAGGTCAGCCGGTGATGACTTGCCGCCATCGCGATTAAACGTTCGTCACCATGAAATTGATCCGGCGTATAGCTTTGGGCAAAGGTTTTGAGCAATGCCGGCAAATCCAGATAGTGCGGCCCGTGAAGTGACCGGCCATCCACGGAGACATTGACATCCCGGATTTGGCCAGGATTGACTGACGCCCTGGAAAACCCTTTGGGGGTGTGGGTGAACAGATGTTCTTCCGGTAAGTTGGCATAGAACGCGGCATGAATTCCAGACAGGAACTGTTGGCTGCAGATATTGAGTTTTTGCTGCGTATTCACATGTTCCATAGAATGCCTTTCGGTTTCTACATGGGCGGCACACAATTCCTGCGCATATTTTTTTTCTGGATCCTGAGAAAATTTCTTTTGTAAGGCCATGCTGATGTCAGGGATAGTTGTTTTATGGCCTTCAATAAGATTGCTGTAATAGCTGTTGATGAGTCGGAGCTGGTCACCAACCACAATGGCGGTCTCTCTGGCCACCTTGCTTTCCAGCCCGGCAGAGGCCGCTATGATTTCCTGCGCCATATCCTTCAGGTGGCCTATATTGCCATTTTCAGGTAGAAGAGGCGTTAGACAATAAGCGAGATTCTTGCTTTTTTTGGCCGGTTCATTGGCCAGTTTGCTTTTATTCATAATGCACTATTAATTAACATTAATTTTCTATTATAGCAATTAATATTTTTTGCTTTTTTGATAAATATTGGCCGGTTCATTGGCCGGTTGGAATCATGGGGGCGAAGCCGATGATTGAAGGAAAACCGCCGCACTGTCAAGAAATTTCGTAACTACTCAGGTTATCAGGTTCACGGTTGGAGAGCAATGAAGCTTGAGCATTATTCCGCAACATCTCAATAACTTTTTCCATGTCTTGTGGAATAGGGGATTCAAAAGACATTACTTCTCCGGTTGCAGGGTGTGTGAATTCAAGCTGCCATGCATGAAGCATCTGCCTTGGCACAGATGTGGGGAGTTTTTTTGCAGCTTTTTTGCCACCATAAACCGGGTCGCCTACAATAGGATGGTTAATTGCAGCGCAATGAACGCGGATCTGGTGTGTACGTCCTGTCTTTAGATCAAGCTCAAGAAATGTTGCCCCATTAAAGCGTTCGATTACTTTCCAAAATGTTTTGGCTGAACGGCTTTTTCGGCTTACAGTTGATATCTTTTTTCTGTCAGAAGGATGTCTGCCGATCGGTAGTGAAATTGAGCCTGATTCAGATTTTACAACACCGTGGACTAATGCCAGATAGATCTTTTTTATCTTTCTTGACTTGAATTGTGCTGCGAGATTTATATGTGCTGCATCATTTTTTGCAACTACCATTGTTCCCGAGGTGTCTTTATCAAGCCTGTGAACAATTCCCGGCCTGAGTTTTCCTCCAATGCCTTCAAGCTCAGGGCAGTGATAAAGAAGTCTGTTTACCAGAGTTCCTTTATTATGGCCGGGTGCTGGATGAACGACGAGTCCCGGTTCCTTGTTGATTATTATTATATGCGTATCTTCGTATAGTATATCTATATCGTGGGGCTCGGGTTCTGATAGAACTGGTTCAGGAGGAGGAATGTTAACGCTGATGTTATCACCGGTTTTTACCCGGTAGCCGGGCTTTTTAACTTCCCCTTGAACCAGTATTTCTCCTTTTCGGATGAGGCCTGCCGAGAAAGATCGTGAACAACTGGAAATGTGGGACGCAATAATTACATCAAGACGCCTGCCGGATTCATGTTCATTAACGAGAATGGTAAAAGCACCTTTGTATGGCATTGTTGTGAGGAAAAATATTTAGTGCCTGAACGAAAACTGCTATTTTCCCCAATTTCTGCGTCAGGCTCAAATTTCAATCCTCAAAATATTTAATATATTCCTCCGGTTGAAATTTTCGCCTTCCTTGAACTTGGAAAAACTATCTAGTTTTCGTTCGGGCACTATTTATAGGGGATCAATTTTAAATAGAGACTCAATTTCTGACATTATAGTCGCTTCGTCAGTATTTTTGGCTGTTGAAAGTTCACTTAACAACAGTGTCGTTGCTGTATCAAAAAGCTTGCGTTCTCCAAAGGATAGATTCTTTGTTATTTTCAGAAAATAAAGATCTCTAAAGACTTCTGCTACATCATAAAGAGAACCGGTTTTTATCTTATCCATGTATTCTCTGTAACGGCGATTCCAGGTTTGGTTATCAATAAGCGATTCTCTATCTTTTTTTATAACTTCGTAAACTTTAGGGATTTCTTTTTTGCTTATTACATCTCTAAGACCAACTGATTCTACATTACAGGTTGGAATCATTATAACCATGCTCTTTTCAAGAACGTTAAGGATATAGAAATCATGTTTTTCGCCGTTTACAACTCTACTTTCAATAGCTTTTATCTTTCCAACTCCATGGGCAGGATAGACTGCAAGATCGCCTACTTTAAATTCTCGAATTCTGTGCTGCTTGTTATTTTCTCTTTTTTCGTTAGATTTTTTTAATTCCATAAATATACTTGTATCATTAATAAGCCCTATAATCAACAAAAAAGGATTGGCAAATAAATATGCCAATCCTCATAGAATCTGGCAGATAAAAAATAACTTTAGCCATAAATATTTGATGCAAAAGTGACTAATAAATTCAATAGGTTAATCAGTTGACGACATTTAAAAGGCAAGAACTTATTTTCTTTTGTAGTTAAATTGAACTTATTAATCTTTTGTCATTAAATATGTTTATAGCTTTTTTTGCGCCTTTGCAAGTAGTTACAACCACTGCATCACGGGCTCGTTCGGTTATTCTATCTAAAGCCTTTTTTTCATTT
>JAHIKR010000119.1 GCA_018897415.1 Pseudomonadota bacterium | reverse complement strand
GCTGTGATAGAGGCTTATCTGGAGTGATATGCTGAAAGTTGAAAGATTAGAGACAGGCTACGGTAAAAAACAGGTTCTTTTTGATATAGACCTTGAGGCAGCCGAAGGAAAAGTTACCGCCATTATTGGCCCAAACGGCTCTGGAAAGTCAACAGCTTTGAAGTCCATATTCGGGCTTATTTCTGTATGGAAGGGAACCGTCAGTTATAAAAATAAGGATATTACAAATCGCAGCACTCAAGCCAACGTAAAAGATGGTATAGCATTTGTACCTCAAGGCAACCGGGTTTTTGACGAGATGACAGTTATTGAAAATCTTGAGATCGGAGGATTTCATCTGCCTAAAAAGAACTTTCAAACTGAACTGAATAAAATTTGGGAGCTTTTCCCGGAACTGGAGAAGCGCAAAAAACAAAACTCGGGCAAACTGAGCGGTGGCGAAAAACAGATGCTTGCACTGGGCAGGGCATTGATAAACAGCCCCAGGCTCCTTCTTATGGATGAACCGTCTCTTGGCCTTTCACCCAGGTTGGTAACCTTTATGATGAACCACATCCGCAAGATTAACCATGAATTCGGAGTAACCGTTCTTATCGTGGAGCAAAAAGTGCGTGAGGTGCTTGAAGTTTGCCATCATGTTTATTCAATAAAGCTGGGCAAAATCGCTTATTCCGGAAAGCCGGAAATTATCAAAAACGATAAGGATAAGTTGAGAGAGCTGTTTTTATAATAAGAATCAGTTAACTTATGGATATAGCGGTCTTTTTCAAAAAGTTCCTGAGATCGAATCAGGCTTGACACACAAGGCCGGATTTTCGTATACTCGTTCCCGAAAAGTAATTTCTTAGCCGTTTAACGATTGGAGTTTTATTGTGAATGAGCATATTTCAGTCGATCCTAATATCTGTCATGGTCAGGATTGTATTAAAGGGGAGCTGAAGAATAGATAACGTCTATTTCATATCGGGCAGCCAGGTATGACGAAATTCATTACATTGACTATAATCATTTGTGGAGGCAAGTTATGAATCTGCACGAAATACTAACAGATATTCATGCGCTTGAAGAGGAGCTTTTAGTTTTAGAACGAAAGTATGGTATTCGTTCAGAGATCTTTTACGCCGCATATGTGAGCGGTGAAGAGCCGGAAGATGATAGTTGGGTGTTAGACTTTGGGGAGTGGGCTAGCATTTACAGGACTTGGCTTACACGTCAGGCAGACTATCGCAATGAGATTCAACAAATCCAGCGAAAAGCACCGAGTCTGGCAGGACTGGTGCGAGTTGCCGTATGAACCCACTACGTACTCCAGAGGACTATGAGCTATTCTTATACACACTGACAGAGAAATTTCCTTCAGTACGTCATTCCACAATGACCTTTGTACGGAGAGGTGCCTCACTTGCACGAGTGACAGGCGAATTATTATTTGATCAGGAAATTCGGCTGGTTGTTCGTGAGCGAATCTTATATGATCGCTTACCATGCATCATAGATTGGTATGGTTACGAGGTTTGGAAGGGTAAAGAGAAGTTGTACTGGTATGACTCTCAGCCTCATCCAAAGGATCAAAGTTTGCAAAACACTCAGCCCCATCACAAACATATTCCACCGGATATCAAACAACATCGTATTCCTGCGCCGGAGATGAGTTTTATCCGACCCAATCTGACCACCCTGATTCGGGAGATTGATACTGTCATCAAGAAAGTAAATAATGATACTGAACAAAACTGATTTTTCAGCATGCGATGGTAATATTTAGCTCCCCCCAAACCCTAATCAAACCCATTTCGCCACTGCCTATTTCCGCCCAAGGGAATTTTGGGTAAATTTCATGCTTTCCCGGCCTCAGAGTTTCATAGGGGGAGTACTCCTTTAAAAAATAATCTATCAATTAGCCACGGATGACACGAAAAATGGGATTTAAGCTGTCTTTTTTTGTTTTGACATCATGCTTTTTTATGACGAACAATTAGTCGTAAAAGTGCAATAAATCGACTAATCTTTAGCTCTAAATCGCCATTCAGTATGGAAATGCCAAGCGCTATAAATGGCGAGTGGCGGTCTTTGGAAATTCGCCTCTCACAAAAAGACGATACTGGGAATTTTTCTGTTGAATTTTGCATTGCATTTTAGGCTGATAATGTGTATGCTGTTTTAAATATATACACATAGGGGGTGTTATGCGAACCAATATTGTCATCGATGACACACTAATGGCCGAAGCCATGAAAGTCAGCGCATTAAAAACAAAAAAAGCCGTGGTCGAAAGCGGGTTACGCCTTTTAATCCAAATCAAAAAACAAGACCGCATAAAAAGCTTGCGCGGCAAGCTAAAATGGGATGATAATCTCGATAAGATGAGGCTCGATCAATGATATTGGTCGATTCCTCCGTTTGGATCGATTATTTTAACGGATTAGGAAACTGGCAAACCGATCTTCTTGATG
>JAHIKR010000118.1 GCA_018897415.1 Pseudomonadota bacterium | reverse complement strand
TGAGGAGTATTCTAAGACCTTAAAAGATCAGCAGGAAGCAGACGAAATGATCTTTTTCCAGAAAAAAGCTGAACTTATGCGTGCTCACAGAGTATATGTGGATGTTAGTTTGGGGACACGCCGTATTTCTGTTGAAGAAGCTATAAGATATTTTTCAGAAAAAAATTCGCTTCCATATGATACTGCAAAAACAGAATGCGAAAAATATTATCTTAATCCCGGAGTAGCATCTTCTTATCTGATAGGGAAAATAGAATTAATGAATCTAAGGCGTTATCTTAAAAGAAAATTCAAAGAAAAGTTTTCCCTTCCGCTTTTTCATCGAGGACTTGTCAATTACGGCTCTATTCCTATTCCTCTTATTAAAAGGTCGATGATTGAGAAGTTGTTTGTTGCTGAAAATGTGATACAGTAAACAAGGGTTCAAGCCTGCCCTGGCGCGACTTGATATGCATTCTTGGCACGATCGCACTGAATGCTGCGATAGATGTTTCTACCCAATGGGACAGGAAAGCCAGGTCTGGGCCAGGGGTTCAAGGTTCACGGTTCACGGTTGAAGAACTCGTAAAAAGTCGAAAAGTACCATTTTTTGTCATTCCGGCGAAAGCCGGAATCCAGTCTATTCAACTACTTACGAGGGCTCTGGACTCCTCTCGGACTCGATCCGGGATCTACCGGAGTGACGACTTTTTACGAGTTCATCAAGGTTAGAGAGTGATGAAAAAAAGGAGGTCTCAATGTTAGCTATTGAAAATTTAAAATTTGTCCAGGCTGATTCCGAAGATCTTAAAAACGCTATTTATCAATTGCGATATAACGTTTATGCAGAAGAATTTGGATTTGAAAAACTGGAAGATCATCCGGATGGTTATGAAACAGATGAATATGATGAAAAATCAATTCACTTTGCAGCATTAAATGAAGACAATAGCGTTGTCGGCACTGTAAGGCTGGTTCTTAACTCAGAAAAGGGATTCCCAATTGAGCATGCGGTAAAGACAGAATTTATAGGTGAAAAACCTTCTTCAGATAAGATTGCAGAGATATCGCGTCTGGCGGTGAGCAGGAATTTTCGCAAGCGAAAAGAAGATGGCCATTTTGGAGTTGAATCGTATATAAAAAAATCAGAAGGAGGTATATTACCGGATAAAGGGCCTGCAACTGATGAACAACAAAAAAGGAAAAGACCTGTAATCGTACTTGGCCTTTACCAGATATTGTATCATGCAAGTAAAAGAATGGGCATTACCCATTGGTATATGATTACAGAAGAAAAATTGTTCCATGCACTGAAAAAATATGGATTTATGTTTTATCAAATTGGCGAGCCGGTTAACTATCATGGAATTCGCACACCATATCTTGGTATTATTTTAGACATAGAGCAAAAACTTATAAAAGAAAAACCTGAGTTGCTATGCATGCTGTTGATAGGGCTGGAGAGAGAATATCATCCAAAAATAGTGGCTTCATAATAGTTCACCATGGAGATACTAAGACACCAATGCCCATAACGCTAAGTTATTTTGTAAACGTTTATAGCCTGCATTTATGCCATACAGAGTTGTTTTAAAAGATGAACGTTCAACATCGAACATTGAACATCGAACGTCGAATAATGATGTCGCTCCGCTCCGCCAGTTTATAAATTAGCAAAATACCTTATTCAAAATTCGATGTTGGACGTTCGATGTTCGATGTTCATTTTTTTCCAGTCCTTCCTGGGCAAAAACAATTTAGCACTTCGTGCACTCTAACCCTGAACCCCTGGCCCAGACCTGGCTTTCCTGTCCCATTGGGTAGAAACATCTATCATAGCATTCAGTGCGATCGTGCCAAGAATGCATATCAAGTCGCGCCAGGGCAGGCGTGAACCATTGAACCGTGAACCTGAGCAGTTACGCTGCTTTTAGAATAAAAAAAATGCGCTTTTTCAGCATGCCATGATAACGTCCTGAAATGTCATTAAATTCAATCCGTTTTATTAGCTCTAAACCTACATTAGATGCCATGGAACATATTTCAAAAGGATCGTAAAGACAAAATTTGAATAAAAGATTTTTAACTTTCTGATATCCATTTTCATCTATGTAGGAAATTCTTTCTTGTGAGGTCAGTGTTTTCTTGCAAGAATCCATTTTTCTTGTCCATGTCCAACTAACTTCTCCGAGGGTATTTGTTTTTACCCTTTTTGATATTTCATAATTTTTTACAAGGTTGCCTGCGGCATATGATGGATGTGGAATGTCTAAAATAAATATGCCGTTTGAGCACAGGATGCGTTTTATTTCTTTTAGAAGTTCAACACTTTTTTCATTACTAAATAGTGAAAAACTATTGCCGAGCAGCGTTACGCAATCAATGCCATGTAATCTAAAAGGAGTTTCAGTCGCTTCACCGAGAATCAGATATGCATAATCGGCCAGGTTTTTTTTTATTATGTTCTTCTGCCCCTGTGCAATAAGATAAGGACTGATATCCATGCCGACAGAGTAAACATTCATGCTGCCAAAGGCAGATACATGCCTGCCTGCTCCACAGCATAAATGTACAGAATTTCGAACAGTTGATAAATGGCTGTGTAATATTTCCATTTCAGCTATTGTAAGTTCTGTGTCTGTGTGCTCTCCATCTACTTCATAAGACAGAGCCCCATCAAGTATATAATAGTCTCTTATTCCCATAGTTTTACTTGTAATAGTTCACCACAAAGGCACTAAGACACCAACCCCAATAAGCGCTAAGTTATTTGGTAAACGTTCACAGGTTGCATTTATGCCATACGGGGTTGTTTTTAAAGATGAACGTCGAACATCGAACATTGAACGTCGAACGTCGAATAATGATGTCGCTCCGCTCCGCCAGTTTATAAATTAGCAAAATACCTTATTCAAAATTCGATGTTGGACGTTCGATGTTCGATGTTCATTTTTTTTCAGTCCCCTGTATTTTCTCTGCGAGCTCTGTGGTGAACTATTCTTTATTTCTTATCCAGAGTGAGCCCGTCATTTTAGAATGGTTATCCGGCTTTGAATCTTTTTGCGAGAAGACCTGTGTGCCGGATATGAATGACCTCCGCCCATTTTTTGTAAAAAGAATATGGATGCGGTTCATAATGAAAAATCCTGATTCGCCGGATAAACTTTCAGGATGCAAATAGGGCTGTATGATTATAGGATTTACTGATTTAAACTGCTTGACCATATAAGGTTCAAGCAGAATTGATAAAAGTTGATTGCGTTCTGTTTCAGGAATAATGATCCCAAAATTTCTTATAAAAAAATTTTCGACTATATCCATAACATTTGATGTAAGCTCTGAATATCCTGTTTTTTTATTATAATTAATGCTGTTTTTTATATCGTTAATAAGATCGCCTGATTTTTTTCCGAAACACATCTGTCTATACTGAAAGTTTGCTATAATTTGGCCAAGCTTTAAGAGCAGTTGATGAACAATCTTTTCTTCTCTCGCAAAATTTTTTGATTCATAAATTGATTTTCTGATTTCATTTTCAAATTTTTCCAACAAGTAATTATTTTTAGATTTTGAGTCGTTTAGATCAATATTAAAATAGATCTGCAGTGTTTTTTTAAAAGTTTTTAAGAATTCATCTGAAGAAAATTTATTGGGAACAACCTCACTCCAGAAAGGATCAACCTTGTTATACCCTTTTGTATAAGTATTAGACAGCCTGCGGCTTAATGAAAGAAGTATAAGTTCCTTTAGTTTCCCCTTAAAATGTAATTTAATTGATTCATATTTTTTTGAAAAATCAATGGTTGTATAATTTATAGCTAATGTTCTAATTAGTTCTAATGCGAGTTTCGCAGCATCCCTGGAATTATATCTCTTTTCTTTTCTTTTAATGACTGAAACCGCAGATCCACCATATACGCTTCCCAAAGCTATCTTAACTACAATTTCATCAAGTTTTTCTTTAGATGGTTTAGATTTGTTGAAAGGGAGGGGCATAGATTTAAATCTGGGATCTTTAAGCAATGCATGAGTTGCGGCTGATGAAAAAAAATATCCTTCTCTAAAGGTTTTGCGCCTCCAAATACAAGTTGGTACTATATGTCGTTCAAGCATTTTTATTTCATTATTATCCAAACCAAGAAACTTCACAAATTCGGGATCGCAGAGGAGGGCAATTATGACCTTTGAACGAAGTATAAGATGTGCAAATGGCGAACAGTCCATAGCTACAACATTATTAGTTGAGGCTTCTAAAACGGGATGTCCTTCCTGTAAGTCCTCAAGATGGCAGTCCATATAAACCAGGTCTACAGGACGTCCGGATAAAGTTCGCAGCCTGCTGTTTTTATATGACAGCTCATGGTGAAAGCAAAAATATATATTTTCTCCCAGGTCAGACAAACGCTCTGAGATACTAACAGTTGAGCCATAGATATCATCATGCTCTATATAAGCTATTAACGGCTTGGCAACAGGTCTAATATTGTTTGCAAGGCAGAAACTTTCATAAGCCCAGTGGAGAGCATCTCTAACGCTTTCTACAGGATCTCTTTCAACAGGTCTTAAATCTTTTTCATTTTCGCTGTTTGGCACCCATTTCTCAGCAACTTTATTTGATACCAGAAAACCCTCATCAAGCCCACCAACAGCACCGAGGTTCCATTCAATAGTTCGTGATCTTACATTGTCATCTCCAAGGTGAGCTCCAGCCAGATCATCAATGGTTTTATAATTATTAATAAGGCGAATAAGATGAGAGGGTAAGAATTTTATTATAGAATGATATAGAAAAAGTCGGCATATATTTTTCTTTGAATTGTGGTAGGCAGATGTAATTTTTCTTATTATGTTTGAATATGTATGTCCCCAGTTTATTAACTCTTTAATCTTATTTGCTGATCCATCATAAGCAAGTATTGGATAAGGATAATAGCGGACGGTATTTATATAATGCCCTTCTTTTCTATATCTTTCATTAATTTTGTTTTTAACCCGGGAAGGAAGCTTATCTTTAACATTTAAGACAGCTCGTTTTGCAAGCTCTTTTTGGGCAACAGTTGGTTCAAGTTTAGCACCATGGTGGAATGTATTTTTACCCTTGATTGCCTTAAAAGGTCGACCCAAGTCCTCATCCCTTTTTCTCAAATATCAATTTGTAGAGCAATTCTCATAATTACATTCCGTATATTGCAATATTCTCGCTAACCGTTTGATCATTTTGAACGTTTCTAAGGCTCGTTCCGCTAAAATTAAAGGACTCGACCTCGCTTTGCTTCGGGACTCAGACAGCTTCAATTTTTACGCTTCACTTCGCCAAGAACGTTTGCAAAATTATCAAAATGCTTCGCTCAAATACTGCTAATATACTAATGAACAAAAAGATCATATTTTTGAGAATCACTATAATTCAGAATTTTGACGGCTTCTTAACAAGTTCATATGCAAGGCGTGCAAATCTTGAGGAATGAGACGTACTCATAGTACGTCGCAATGACGAAAGATGAAGTACAACACCGCAGATGGACTTGTTAAGAAGTCGTCAAAAGTGGTATTTAAAATCTATATATACCTGATCATTCGCATCATAAAGTCCCATCATGGTATCAGAATCTCCCTCAAAAATATTTAATCCTAAAGTAATATCAAGATTTGGAATATAGCTGCATATAATACTGGGAGATAAATAAAAACTGTTTTCGTTCAAAGCAAAATTATATTTTAACTCAGCCTCAAAGTATCCTTCCCAGAACTCCTTGCTTATTTCACCGCAAAGCGAGGGATTATTTCTGTTAAAATAAAGAATTGTGGAATCATAATTCTTTATAATCTGGTGGGAAAATTGAATATTAATATACCAGTCGTTCTTGCTGGAATAATCCACACCCAGGACATAATGATATACTATCTTTCTTGTTGATGTCAGATTATTCGTTAAAAATGGCTGCCTGTCAAAATATGCTGCTTCGCCTCTGAACCCGAAGTCTTTAACGGTTGTTTCAAATTCGAATCCAGCTATATGCTGTCTCCTATACTCAACCTCAATTTCTTCATTTGCATTTGTTGTTCCGGCGAGTGCGCTGACCAGACTGCCCGAAGATGTAGATCCATCTAATGTTAGATTCTTTATTGGAAAACTTTTATAATAAGGAAGATCTTCCCATGAATAAAGATAACTTAAGCCAAGATCCCAATTAGAAATAGTTCTTAACAGCCTTATCCCCCAATCTCCGTTTTCAAAAGTATTAGCCGGCGTGTTTTCTTTTACATATCTTCCTTTAACATATTCTTTAAAAGCAGTGGTGAGCAGGTCGGAGCCTTGAACATCTTCTTTGAGATGCTGATAGACCGCCCAGTCTGTTCCAAAATAATCTATGCGCGAAGGCTCAAAAAAAGGAATATAAACACCTTCAATAGTATATTTTCTGTAAAACAAACGCAGCCTTGCCAGCCAGTTGGGAATTTTACGATCTTCATAATCGGGGACTGTAAATTCTCTTAGATCTTGTGAATTAATATTGTCTACCGGGCTAATTTGATCTGTCTTTCCCCAGCGGATAATCTGCTTGCCTACCGTTAAGTCAACATGCTTTGTTGCCCAGAATATATATCCTTCAAAAAGATCAAAGTCATAGTCGTCTTGATCATTATAAGGGCCAAACCATAAATATTCTGAATCAATGGATGCAAAAATAAAATTTTTACTAGCTTCAAAAGTCCATTTTCCTTCTAATCTGGCGTCGTTATAAAATGTATGCTCATGTTCGTTTCCTGAATTATTGTGAGCATCTGTAGCTCCTTTTGCCTGGATAAACCCCCTGATGCTTATATTATCTTTAAGAGACTTGGATTTTTCTTGTTTAACTTCTTGCGGTGTTTCCTTAAGGGCGGGATCTATAATAATTATGATGTCATCAACGCACAGAGCTGTGGAAGCAGAAAATAAGATTATACAAAAAAAAAGAATTGTAATGAAAAATACACGCATATTCGTAATCGTTCAAGGGTTGTATTTATGATAGCCATACGGAGTTGTTTTAAAAGATGAATGTCCAACATCCAACATTGAACGTCCAACGTCGAATAATGATGTCGCTTTGCTCCTCAAATTATTTCTGTTTCTTTTCAGCCGTTTTGATACTGGTTACAAAAATCTTAATTAATTCTTCTGTTTCCTGTAAAATATCATTTAGTAGTTCAGTTTTTTTAATTAAAGGCACACGTTGACTAAGTCTTAGCCATCTCTGAGTTTCCCTAAGTTCCTTTAATGAGATACGAATCTTATGGATAAAGTCCTTTGGGGACTCTGCTGCCTGGGCTTCACCATGGTTTGGATAAGGTGAAGTTCCCGATCTTAATAATTGGCCTGCAACATGGTTGCCTGTTCTGGTATTTGGTAACTGTTCAACGATCTTTATGATTCGCACCGAATATTCGAGCAGCCTTTCTTCCAGATCATATGTCTGTTTCTTCATCTTTTCCCATTCAACGTTCGATGTTCATTTTTTTCAATCCCCTCCTGGGCAAAAACAACTTAGCGCTTATGCCCTCTGTGCCCTGTGTGCTCTGTGAGAGACAATTAGTGATACTTCATATACTACGCAGTCAGAACCGTTTCAATTCTCTCCAGGGCCCAATCAATCTCCTCTTTTGTGATAATAAGCGGCGGCGCGAAACGGATAGTGTTTTCGTGGGTTTCCTTGCAGAGCAATCCGTGCGTAATCAACTTCTCACAGTACCAGCGTGCTCCGCCGGCTTCCGGGACCATCTCGACAGCAATAAAGAGGCCCCTGCCCCTGACCTCCTTAATATGAGGGCTCTTGATATTTGACAACCCGGACAGGAAATATTCGCCCATGGCCGCGGAATTCTCGACCATGTTCTCGTCAACTATGACCTTAATGGCCGTCCTGGCAACGGCGCAGGCTAAGGGGTTACCCCCAAAGGTACTGCCATGTTCGCCGGGGCGCAATACACCCAGGACTTCCTTGCTGGATAGGACAGCCGAGATGGGATAGTATCCGCCGGAAAGGGCCTTGCCAATGAGCGTCAGGTCTGCCTCAATGCCGTCATGTTGTTCGGCTAATAGCTTGCCTGTCCTGCCCAGTCCGGTCTGAATCTCGTCCAGGATGAGAACCACATTATTTTTCTCACAAATGGTTTTGACTTCTCTTAGATATCCTGCAGGCGGGATGATCACCCCGGCCTCTCCCTGGATAGGTTCAACCAGGAAGGCGACGGTATTAGGCGTAATGGCCTCTTCCAGGGCACCGGCGTTGCCAAATGGGATTATCTTGAATCCGGGCGTAAAGGGGCCGAAGCCACTTCGTGAACCTTCATCTGTGCTGAAGCTGACAATGGTGATCGTCCTGCCGTGGAAATTGTTTTCACAGACGATTACTTCAGCCTTATCCTGCGGGACCCCTTTGACCTTGTATCCCCACTTGCGAACGGCCTTGATAACGGTCTCCACTGCCTCAGCCCCGCTGTTCATCGGAAGGACCTTGTGAGAATTGGTCAACTTGCAGATTTCCTGATAAAAAAGGGCCAACTGATCATTGCGGAAGGCCCGGGAGGTGAGGGTAAGTCTCTGGGCCTGTTCTATCAAAGTGCGCATTATCACCGGATGGCAGTGGCCCTGATTCACTGCCGAATAGGCTGCCAGGCAGTCCAGATACTTGTTGCCTTCCACGTCCCAGACCCAAACCCCCTCACCGCGGTGCAAAACCACATCCAGAGGATTATAATTGTGGGCACCTAATTCGTCTTCCAATTTTATGTAATACTGCTGATCCATTGTTACTCCTCCTTCCCTCTATACTTGAAACTGGAAATTTGAAACTGGCTTCCGCCTTGCCGGGATTGATATTCTCTTGGCCTATCGAGTATCAAGTATCGAGTATCTTCGTTGTTAGTGCAATAATTCCCTATGAAAATCAACTAATAAGCTAATCTGTAAACGTTACCTTAAGCTTTCTATTTCACGATCTCAGTGCCAGCCTTTCCTGCGATAGATTCTTCAATAGTTTCAATGGAGGTGATTAAGGCCCTTTTTCCATTGCCCTGGATAAACTGAATGGCAGCTTCTATCTTGGGTCCCATGGAACCGGGCGAAAAGTGCCCTTCTGCGAGGTACCTGGTGATTTCATCAAGGGTCACTATGCGGAGAAGTTCCTGATCCGGCTCTCCGTAACGAAGAATGGCCCCATCAACATCACTTGCTATGAGCAAGATATCCACTCCCACTTCTTCTGCTAACTTAGCGCTGGCCAGATCCTTGTCAATAACGGCATTCACGCCTGTGAAAGTACGTCCCTTCTTGATTACAGGAATTCCTCCTCCTCCACAGCAGATGACGATAAAGTCCATTTCGATAAGTTTAACTATTTCGTGTTTTTCTATGATGGTGACGGGCTGGGGAGAAGCCACAACTCGCCGGTACCCTTTTTCGGTTTTTCGGGTCGGGTAAGGCAGGGTTGCTGCTTTTGCCTCTGTGTAGAAAGGGCCAACTGGTTTCGATGGGTTTTGAAAGGCCGGATCATTTTCATCCACGACTACATAAGTGATAAGGTTCACCAAAGATTTCTGGGATATAACCCCCATCTTTCTCAATTCGCTGTCAAGGGTCGACTCGATCATGTAACCGATTTGGCCTTGAGTTTGGGCTACCAGGATCTCAAGGGGTAATTTTGGAACCGCATTGCAAGATTCCTGCTGCAGTAGCAGATTTCCCACCTGGGGACCGTTTCCGTGAGTGATGATGATTTTGTACTCCTCAGAAAGCCGGGCAATCTGCCGAATGGACATTTTGAGGTTTTGAAACTGCTCTTCAATAGTGCCCACCTGTCCCTTACGGATAAGGGCATTACCTCCAAGTGCCACCAGCAAGATTTCCTTTTCTGTTTTGGTTTTCATGGCGTTATATACGAAATTCCCAAGTGAGATTAGTTGCTATGGTCTCAAATCATCTCTATATTTCTTGACTTCAGCAATTTGCTTTATTCTTTCCTCAGCCATGCGGTCAGCCGCCAGATAAGTCGGGATCTTATCCCGATCAGCAATTTCGAATACCCGGTTCATGTTATCATAGATGCGGGACACCTTTTCCTTGCCGCGCTCGTGGCTTACACCACCCACTCCCAGTCTGTCTGTATCGTAGATGGTCCCTCCGGCATTTGTAATGTAGTCAGGCGCGTAAACCATTCCCTTTTTCTCCAGGAGGTCACCGTGGCGTTCTTCTTTAAGCTGATTATTGGCGCTGCCGCAAATAATTTTGCATTTTAGCCGGTTCAGGGTGTCATCGCTTATTATAGCGCCCAGGGCACACGGGCAGAATATGTCGCAGTCCACATCGTATATAGCATCAATGTCTACTTTTTCCACACCATACCTGGAAACCATTGCATCTACTTTTTCCGAATCAATATCGGTCACAAATATTTTTGTCCCGAGCGCGTGAAGCTGCTCGACTACGTTGTGTCCCACGGCTCCCAGACCCTGCACGGTTACTCTCTTCCCTTCCAGACTGTCGGATCCGTAGACACGATTACAACATGCCTGCATGGCCCGAATAGTCCCAAAGGCCGTCATGGGAGCAATGTCTCCGGCTCCACCAAGATAAGTTGGAAGGGTAACGACGTGTTCTGTCTCCATGCGGATGTATTCCATATCTTTCAACGTGGTTCCCACATCCTCTCCTGTGATGTATTTGCCACCAAGGCGATTGATGAATTTTCCCAGGGCCCGAAAAACGGGTTCCCGGTCCTTGCGCTTCGGATCCCCTATGATAACGGCCTTCCCACCCCCCAGATTCACTCCGGCCGCAGCGTACTTATAGGTCATTCCACGGGCCAGTCGCAAGGCATCTTCAATGGCTTCCATCTCACTGTCATACTCCCACATGCGGCAACCGCCCGTGGCAGGCCCAAGAGTTGTGTCGTGAATGGCAATAATGGCCTTAAAATCAAGGGCCTTGTCCTGGCAAAGAAATAGATTCTCATAATCGTATTTCTCCATGTAATTGAAAATTGCATCCATAATTATCTCCTTTTTTAACTGTTCAGACATTCTTGACAGGATAACAGGATTAACTCGATAGCTTATCCTGTCTTATCCAGGCCCTCTTCGGCATACATCCGCTTTACCTCGGCCCTGTCACCGATAATCGCCTTGACAACAGCGGAATTATTTGGCGGACAACCCTTGACGTAACGTTCGTTCCGGTCTTCTTTAGACGTACACTTACCTATGGTCACAACGTCCTCTATTGGCACACCTTCCGGAACGGGAGCCCCACCGGTCAACACGGTTACTCCCGGCAGATGCATCAACTGGTCAGCATTTCGCATGTCAATAAGTGCGCTCATGACTGTATTGCGACAGCCTGTACAGGCGGCTTCCCCATGTATGAGCTGGAAACCCTCCACATCCTTTACAGGACTATCCTCAGTGGAGCGGAGAAAACGGCGTTTGACCCCATCTAAGGGCTCTCCTACGACCTCGATCTGATCCGGGTTCATCACTCCCAATCTCCGGGCCGCTGCATTTACTGTCAATAATATATCCTCGGGTTCATATCCAATAAGTTGAGCACAGGTAGAATCCACAGCCACAAGGTCTTTTCCCGCTAAAATGAGATTCATCTCCACTGGTTTTCCAAAGACAGGACCTACACCCTCCTGACAGATGATGGCGTCCACCACGGTTAGGCGGGGTTTTACCGCAGACAACAGGTCCACAACTCCATCGAAAAGGCCCTCTTGGTGCATGCCCTTTTTGCCTTCGTCCGTGAGCAGACCCTTGAGCTTTTTGATGGAGCAGGTCATTTCTGTCTGATCGTGTGTTTTGAGCTTGGGCACACTGATTACTACATCTGCCTCCTGTACCAGTTCCCAGCACTGGACGGTCTCAAATATTTTGCCATTTTCTACAGGAAGGTCAACATGGGGTGTTTTTTTTAGATTGATCACATCATAGCCCATGTCCCTAAGCTCCTGGTAGCCGGACTCCTCGATGACCTTCTCACAATCTACACCCACAGCAGAGGATTCCGCAATTACAGGACGAGCACCAAGCTCTTTTACTATATCGGCAAGGGCGCGCGGTATCTCCGGAATAGTGATGCAGCCTGCTTCCCTCTCTACCGGGGGCGCTACCCAGCTCGGGTTGATTAGAACTAAATGCCCGGGTTTGATGATGTCCTTTATACCACCGATCAGATCAAGGGCCTGCTGCACGGTCTCCCTAATTTCAGGATACTCAGGCTTGGGATTTGTCTTAACGATTGATACTTTGCTTTTGCTCATTGGAAGTCCTCCATGTTATATAAAATCGCAAGGCGATTTTATTACTTGTATGCGCACACATATGAGGCTGGCTTTGACACCTTCAAATCGAATTTCGATTTGGCCGGGATCACCACTGTATCACCAATCTTCGCTATCTTCCAATCCGAACCCGGTGGACGAAGCTCAAACTCCCCTACGGTCACTGTAAGGTGCTCCTCTTTTTCCGTGTCAAAGGAATATTCTCCTGGCAATAGTACCCCAGCCGTGTATGGAACATCATCTATTTCAAAACCCAGACTTTTTACCCTGCCTTCCAAGTATTCGTTGACTTTGATCATTTTCTTTTCCTCCTTAGTATAGACCTCGTTAAGTGGTTAAGAAGTTGTTCTGACACAGCTCTTAGATCAAATAACAAGGTCTACATATTACAAAGTAGCTACGGATCGGCGGTGTAAATCATCGCATATTTCGCTATATTTTGATCCGCTATCTCCTGAAGTTCCTTTAGATAGTCGCTGCCATCTTCTTTGAGCAAATGCTTGAAACGCGATTGTGCTTTTAGATATTCGGCAACTGGCAGCTTTTTTTTGATCTTACGGACCCGTGTTATATTACCATTTTCCATCTCAAAAAGAGGAACGAGCCCACAATTGACCCCCAGGCGCCCAATCTCTAAGGCAAGTTCTGAAGAAAAACCCCACCCTGAAGGACATGGTGTATCGATCTGAATATA
>JAHIKR010000117.1 GCA_018897415.1 Pseudomonadota bacterium | reverse complement strand
TGAGAAGAAATCTGCGTGCATTTCAAAAAGTTCTTTATCATCAATTACTTCAATTCCATCTGCAAAACCTGCAAGATTTTCATAGTAATTCATCCTGAGCTTTTTCCCGAAAGCCAGTATCATATCCTGGGACAAATCAGGGTCGCTTTGAAAATATATGATGTCTTCTATGCGCTTTAACCAGATATCATCTGTAATTTTACATCTTTTTTTAAAATCCAAATAAAGTGCTGTTCCGGGAAATATGTCAAGGATGTAGAATATAATGCTCAGGGGTTTGATCTCATGTATTAAATTTATGGTATCCTGAATTGTATCCCAGGTTTCTCCAGGGCATCCGTAAATAAAGTAGGCTCGGGCCATAATTCCGTATTTAGGAGTCAGCGCAAAAGCTTTTTTTATTTGATCTGGTTTAATATTTTTGTTCAGAATTTTTCTTATTTTTTCAGATCCGCTTTCCACACCATAACTGATCTGAATGCAGCCGGCCTTTCTCATCCAGTAAAGAACTTCATCGTTCACATAGTTTACGCGGGAAATCGCCACCCATACTATTTTTAGACCTTTATCCAGAATTTTTTTGCAGATTTCAATTACTATATCTTTTTTGAAGGTAAAGGTATCATCTGAAAAATAGAAAAAGGTTATTCCTTTTTTGAAGAGAAGTTCGATTTGTTTTACAAAATAATCTGAAGAGTGAAATCTTACTTTATGGCCCCAGAACTGAGGAGATCCACAAAAAGTGCAGTTTCCCGGGCATCCTCTGGTCAAGGAAACGTGCTGATATTTAAAGTACTTTGCCGGCATTGGCAGTTTGTCAAGGTTATGTATGATTTCAGCAGGCTTTGTTTTTAGAACTTTGCCCTTTTTTCTGTATGCAATGCCTTTGAGATCCTTGATTCTTTTATAATTATGTTTTTCTATACATTTTATCAAATTTAAAGATGTGTATTCTCCTTCACCTATTACTGCGTAATCAATTTCTTTGAAGTGCTTTAATAAATGCTTCCATAAAAAGGTGGTACCTATTCCGCCGAAGACAATTTTTACCTTTGGGTTGATTTGTTTTGCAATCCTGGCAATTTCAATGCCACCCCAACGGTTTGCATGCATTATAGAAAAACCGATTACATCCGGTTTTTTATCAATCAATGTCTCTTTAATGATATCATGAGATGCTTTATTGACATTATGCCAGTTCAGTATTTCAACGTCGTAATTATTTTCCTTTAAAACAGCGCCGACATAATAAACGCCCAGGGGTACAACACTTATCTCTTCTTCATGAATTCTATCTTCAAGGAAATAGGGGTATATAAGTAATATTTTCACGGTTTATGGTTTATGGTTCAAAGGTTCAAAGGTTCAAAGGTTCACGGTTCACGGTTTACTGTTGATCAAAACATAAAACTGTTAACTGTAAACCGACAACCGTGAACGGCTACCTTTATTTTCTGTTTTTCTGGTTTGCTTCAAGCATCCTGTTATGCAGACGTTCGGAGCGAATGCAGAAGGTTTCCAGTTTTGCATTTATTAGCTGGGGAAAAGGAGAACCGTCACTTTCTATGGCTAGAAATGGCAGGTCTTCTATATCTGTGAGGATATGCTGGAGTCGTTTATTTTTAGAATCAGTTGCGAGCTTTCCTTCCCGGTTCATAGTGACGTTAAGGATAGACTCTGAAAGGCGGTTGGGCATGCATCCGAAAGGGCCTATGGCTATTGCACCACAGACATGGGATGCAATTTCGGTAAGAGCACCACCTACTGTCAGGATGGCTTCACCGCCCAGATATGGGGAAATGTAAGGCGAGGCATTGTTAATTATTGATTTCATATCGAGTGGCTCTGCGTGGACAAGCCCTGAACGCGATAGTATTGATTTGATACGCTTTTCATATTTTGACATGAATCTCTTTTTAATCATGAACTCCAGCTTTTCTAATTTAGACATTTTGTGGTCTGAATAATTATTTTCCAGAATATAATCGGAATATAAAATCCACTCTGCCACCGGCGTACATATTGCTGCGAACCCTCCTTCTGCAAGGCGTTCAGTCAAATATTGACGTGAAATAGCATCTCTTCTGACAAATATTTCACCTGAAAGCGAGATGGTTGGCACTTCTTCTACTGGCCGCTTTAATTGGATATGGCTGAACCGCTTGGCAGTTATGGAAAGTTGTTTTTCGAGCTTAGAGAAGTCTCCTGTTTCCAATTTCGCCAATATTAGCTGCCACTCTTCATTGAATATTTTAACAGCTTCTTCTGTGTCTGCTGCATTAGCCAGTATCATCGATCTGATATCTTCCATTACGTCGGATACGATTATAGCACTCCAGGCGTGAAGCTGAAAATCGCTGCCCATGCCCGCGTATGCATTTTCTGATGACAGAGAAAGCATGGCAACATCAGGAATCTCAAGTTTTTTTACCAGATCTTCCATAAAAATGTGATACTGGCCGAACCTGCACGGTCCGGAACCTGTCGGCATAAAGTATACTATAACCTCATTATTCTGCTTTTTGTTGCGGATATAGTTGAGCAGAGTTCCTGTAGTAAGTATGAGCGGCAGGCACTCTTTACAAGACGTATTTGCGCGGCCAAGTTTAAGCACTGATTCATCAGATGGAGGATGGGCTATCGTATTAATACCTCTTCCGCGAAATATAGCTGCAAGCGATTCAGAGGCTATTTTGCCCATGGAAGGTATTAAAAGAGTTACACGCGGGTCGCTAATCGGGATTTTTTTGCCGGAAGATGTTATTACTTTCGCAACACTGTTTTCAATCACGAGCCGGGCCGGAACAAAAGAGCTTTCTTTCATAACAATCAGTTTGTTTGATATTAATTGCCTGAAAGCTGATACTATGTCTAGAAAAGCTTCTATCCTGGTTTCAAGACCTGCATCTGCAGTATGGCTGTCAAGTTCAAGGGTCAGGGAGGGCTTTCGGCCCATGTAGTTCCTGAAATATCCAATTATAAACGAGTCAGGACCGCATGAAAAGTTGGTAATATAAACACCAAAAAGTTGGGGATGCTTTTTTACAACTTTGCCGGCCTTGAGTAGCAGTTGTCCCATTCCCCAGTACATATGGCGCTTTACCTTTTCATTATCAAAGGGAAGAAAATCAAACGGTATTACGAGGGCTCCCCTTGATGCCAGTTTATTAGGAATGCCCATGTGGGCTTCTTTAACAAACCCATTGTATGATCTGGCAAATATAACAACTCCGGTCTTTTCAGGTACAGATTCAAGTTCTTCAAGAACCTTCTTTCCAATTGCCTTCATTTCATCCATACATTCAATCTGCTTTTGCAAGGCCTTTTTAAAAGCCTTATCAGCTTCTTTCCGGCTTATCCCCATCTTTTTAGCGGTTTCAATTAAAGGGGCTCCGGCGTTTTCCAGACTTTTTGTTAAATTTATAATAGGAGAAAGTATTTTTGTCCCTTTTCTTTTAAGTTCTTCGAGTTTTTCACGGAATGTTACCTGAAGATAATATGGTTCACCCTGAACAAATGGACAGACTTGCGAGCTTGAATAACCATTTGGGACATGAACTGCTTTGAAGTGAGGCAGAAATATAAAATCCGGAGGATTTTCCATGGTAATTAAGGAATAAAAAAAGCCATGAGAGAGTTCACCGGGAAAGCAGAAAGCAGCGTTTTTCTGATCAATTCCTTCTTTTGAGGTTGAATCCGGCACTACAGGTTCGAACCCCAGTTCAGTAAAAAAAGTGGAGTAAAGAGGATAAAAGGTGTTGACCAGAAAACTTCTGTTTATCCCGATTCTTCCTCTGCACTTTTTTCCGCTTCCTTCAGGCAGTTTTGCACCGTACTTTTCAAATATCAGTTTCTGCCTGACTCTTACCAGATCCAGCTTTTCTACATCGTATTTTATTTTTTGCCGTAAGTTGTAATACCTGTTACATGCTCCTCCAAAAGGATATTTCTTGCCTTCAAGCTCGATCATTGCTACTTCGCAGTGCCGGTCGCATTTCTCCTTGCCGCCTCTGCATATAAAAGTTTTTCCGTATTTTACCTCTCTATCTGCAAGGTTACTGAGGTTAAAGTTCTTTTCTGCCATTAAACCTTTTTCAATTCTTTTTTTGATCTCAAGGGCAACGCCAAAAGCTCCCATAAGGCCGGGTTCCGGCGGAACGATTATCGGTTTGCCCACAAGCGAGGCCATTGCAAAGGGAACTGCTTTGTTGTAACAGACTCCTCCCTGCATAAAGACCTTTTCGCCAACCGGTTTGTTGCCCTTTACTCTGTTTGAGTAATTCATGCATATTGAATAAACCAGTCCGGCGACAATATCTTCGTGTTCGACTCCTTCGTGGATGGCATTTTTTATGTCAGAGGCGATAAATGCAGCGCACTGGTCATTGAAATTGGGCGGGTTTTTTCCCTTGAAAGCGATATCTGCAATATCATCCATTTTTACGCCCAGAGTTTCATATGCGGATTCTTCAAGGAAAGACCCGGTCCCGGCTGAACACGCTTCGTTCATTGCATAATCAGATGGCACAGAGTTTGTTATATAAGTGTATTTGGCATCCTGTCCTCCGATTTCAAATATGGTATCTACCTTGCAATCAAAATATACGGCAGCAGTTGCATGCGCGATTATTTCATTGATTACACCTTCAGTTAAGGCATGAAGACCTGCTATCTGGCGGCCAGAGCCGCAGATACCCAGCCCAACAATTGATATTTCATCAGGATCTATCTTTTCTTTTATCTGGTCGAGAATATTTCGATAGCAATTCCTGGAAGCACCTACCGGATCGGCGTTTGTGCGCAGATATATAGATGCAAGTATAGAGTTGTCTTTTTTTCGCAGAAGAACAGCCTTTGTGGTGGTAGAACCCACATCTAATCCCAGTATGCAAACATCACCCGTCTTTATATTTCCCATCTCAATTGTCTTGAATTCCACCATGTCCTTGAAATTCAGAAGTGGAGAAAGTGTGTCAAATGATGTAATTTCTTTTTTAAAAAAATTTGATATTCCGGCAAAAGGAGTGGTTTCATTGTTAAGTGCCCATAGTGCGGCGCCCATGGCTTCGAAATATGGTGCTTCCTCTGGAACTATAAGACCCGGGATTTCCTTGCTCAAATATTCAATCATCATCCTGTTGCGTGCTGTTCCGCCTGTGATCATGATATTTTGTCTTTCAACCTTTTTCAGAAGCTCCAGGATTTTATTTGCCATCATCTTACAGAGGCCAGCAGTAACCTTGGATTTTGGAACACCTTTATTTGTTGCGTGAGTGCAGTCTGACTTACAAAAGACAGAACATCTGCCTGATACATGATGTGGATTTTCTGTAGAAGCCCACTGGGCTGCCTCTTCTATCGATACATTCATTCTGCGAAGCTGTTGAAGGAGGAATTCACCGGTTCCGGATGCACACTTATTCCCTGTCACAACGTTCGATATTTGCCCCAGGCTGTTTAAAACATATACCATGAATGTCTCTCCGCCTGCTGAGACAATTGCCGGACATGAGATGCCATTGGGTTTGACAAATTTATATGCTAATTCAACAGCTTCGGGTTCGGGTATGGATGAAAGGTTTACAAATTTGCGGAACCTTCTTCCTGTTGCAGCAATCCTGTCAAATGATTTTAAGTCGAAATTTTTTAGCGCGGCAAGCAGAGTTTGCTTTGGATCTCCTTCGTGCGTCTGAAGTGAGAATTTGACAATCCTTGGATTGATCTCAGAGTTTTTCATTTCCATGTGGACAATGGATACAGTGGAAGCTCCGAGACACAGACCAAGAGAGTTTATTGTATCTGTGCCCGATATTTCAGTTCTCTGAATAATTTGTTCCTCTAAGTTGTTATTTTCTTTATACATGGTTGGTAACTGCTCAGGTTGTCAGGTTCACGGTTCACAGTTCACGGTTGGCTACTTTGCGCTTTTTCATATCAATCCTCATCACTCTCTAACCTTGAACCCTGGAACTGTGAACCTGAGTGGTTACAAATAATATAGAGAAATCTTATTTTTGTGTCAAAGAAAAATTCTTATTTTATGTGTATGGTTTCGCCAACTTTTGGTACAATAACAGAAAAATTTTCTTTTCCCAAGTGTTCAGCAAATGAGATTGCCTGATCTTCCTCCCCATGAACCACAGCTATTCTTTTAATTCGTAAATTTGATTCCTTAAGGAAACGAAGCATTTCGTTTTTATCCCCATGTGCGCTGAAACCGCCTATCTTAACAACATGAGCTTTAAGCGGATATGTTTTATTGAGAAATTTTAGTATTGGCGGGTTACCGCTTCTTCCGGAATTTTCATATTCTTTGCCTTGTTCCAGAATGCGGCGGCCAAGCGTGTTCTGAGCCATATAACCTACGATTAAAATCGTATGCTGCGGATTATGAATTTTATAGCGCAGGTGGTGAAGAATCCTTCCAGCTTCGCACATTCCTGCAGCAGATATTACTATGTGAGATTTTTTTTCACGCATCAGAGCCATAGAGTCTTCAACAGAACTGATAAAGTGGACTTTATCAAACAAGAACGGATTCATACTATTTTCCAGGAAAGTCTCATGTGTTTCCTTATCATATAGTTCAGGATGTTCACCGAAAACCTTGGTTATTTTTGATGCAAGGGGACTATCTACATATACCGGGATACGAGGAACCTCACCTTCATTGTAAAGTTCGTGAATAACGTATAGCAGTTCCTGGGTACGACCGAATGCGAAAGCCGGTATTAAGACAGAACCTCCCCTGTCGAATGTTTCAGTTATTACCTTTTTCAACTGTGGTTTTAAATCCTGGACAGGTTCATGTAATCGATTACCATAGGTGCTTTCCATTATAAGCAGGTCTATATCTCTGTCCTCTTCAGCAAAACTTAAAGTTGGATTTTTGAGAATCGGCTTGTTAAACCTGCCAATATCGCCGGTATAACAGATAGTATGGTTATGGCTGTTTTCCCTGATTTTAATTATGCTTATGGCTGATCCTAAAATATGTCCTGCGTCGTAGAATGTGCAGAGCGTATCATTCCCAATATTCACGGGAAGCTTATAGGGATATCCTTCAAAATATTTGAGCGACTGCTCAGCATCTTCTATGGTGTAAATAGGATGAACAGCTTCCAGGTGATGTTTTTCGATCAATTCATTAATTGTCTCTGCATTTAGTTTATTGTGGTTTTTTTTAAGCAGTTTTTTTATATCGTTACTTTTACGTTTTGATAATTTTTTAGCACGCGGTGATATTTTCATCTGGTAAAGGGTTGAACGGACGGTTTTATAATTGAGATAGTTTGCGTCAGATTCCTGAATGTGAGCTGAATCAGGCAGCAGATATTCGCAGATATCTAATGTCGCCCTTGTACATATAATGTGTCCGTTGAAATTTGCTTTTGTCAGCATTGGTATTCGACCCGAATGGTCTATATGAGCATGAGAAAGGACTATATTTGTAATAATTGTGGGATCCAATGGTAATATCCTGTTTTTCTGTTCACTTTCCTTGCGCCTCCCCTGAAACATTCCGCAATCCAGCAGTATCCTGTCGTTTTCAGTAGTAATTAGATGCATTGAGCCTGTAACCTCACGAACTCCGCCATAAAATGTAACATCCATTGGAGACTCCTTTAGCTTTTTTATTCCATGACAAGCGACCATTTAATATTGAATGAATTCTTAGTGATAGATGCTATGTGACCGTCAAAATAGAAGTGCTCTACAAGCCATTTTTCTTCTCCATAGTCTATGAACAGGTTGTCTTCATCTATAACCTTTGCAATAGTGCATTTTGAAAGGTCTTTAAGACCTGCGCCTGCTGCTTTGAGAACAGATTCCTTTGATGTCCAGTAACGGAAAAAAAGTTTAATCGGATCAGTATTAACAAGGCTCCATTCCTTTTCACCGGCTGTTTTGCTGAACAGAGCTTCAGAACACGGCCTTATCCTTTCTATATCGATTCCTATTCTGGTTGATGCAACTACACCTCCAACATAATCGGGTTTGTGTGTTAGAGACCAGTAATTTCCGTTAAAGGGCAGGGGGGCTCCGCTTTTATCCTTTAAAAGGTCGCCTAAATGAATAGAGCTCTTACCGGCAGATATCTCAAGTGCCTGCCTGGCGTGTTTGCTTAAGCTTAACACCCTGTTTTTGCCTGTAAGTTGTCTGATTTTTTCGGGAACTGCGAGTATAACTGGATAGATAGTCTTCAAATTTGTTCAACCTGTGTGGTTAGTTTAGATTTTAGCTGTTAGCTCCGACCTGTAGAGTTGTTGTCCAATGCCTTTAGAATTATCCTGTAATCAGCTACTGTAGCTCTCTTTCCTTCTTCGTGCACCATAAGGGGATTTATATCCATCTCTGCAATTTCAGGGTGATCCATTACCATATCTGAGAGACTTACAACGGATTTTTCAAGTGCTTTGATGTCTGATTTAGGCCTTCCCCTGAATCCTTTAAAAATGTTATATCCCTTTATGCTGCGAATCATTCTTCGTGCTTCGTTTCTTTTTATTGGAGCAAGACGAAATACAACATCTTTAAAAAGTTCAACATATATTCCGCCAAGGCCTGCCATTAGCAACGGTCCGAAAGCAGGGTAACGATTTACACCCAGTATAACTTCATCTCCAGGCTGTGACATTTTCTGGACCAAAACCCCTTAATAATGACATTTGGATTAAATTGTTTTGCGTTCTC
>JAHIKR010000116.1 GCA_018897415.1 Pseudomonadota bacterium | reverse complement strand
CCATCCAAGAATCATAAATCCGAGGTCGCTATATAATACATTTTTACCTGTAGGATATACAATAGGCTCATTTATGAGAAACTGTTTTAAAGCCTTTTTTCGAAGATTATACGGTATTTTTAGCAACTCAATATAATATGGTCGATAATCAGACAGACCTGAATTATGACAAAGAAGATTTCTAATAGCTATTTGTTTCTTATCCGTATCTCTAAATTCAGGTAGTACTGTTCCAAGATTTTGCTCAAGATCCAGCTTTCCTTGCTGAATCAACTTCATCACTGCCAGTGTAGTTGCAAGAGGTTTTGTAAGGGACGCCAAATCAAAAATAGTGTTTTTTGTCATTATTCGCTTTGAGAATATATTTGCATATCCATAAGCCTCAAAAAAAATAATCGAATCATTTTTTGAAACTAAAAGCACACCTCCGGGGAATACTTTGTCTTTGACGCCCTTTATCATCAAATCATTAATTTGAGACATACGAGGTAAAGATTTTGATCCAAGTGGCTGAATTATGCTGCCTGTAAAATGCATTTATGATGTAGCCGCTTCATGAAATGAAAGTAAATTCCTATCAGAATCAAGAGTTGCTGTAATTCCGAACGGAATAGTAATATTGTTTCTCCCATGTCCTGCGTCAAAGCCAGCAAGAATAGGAATATCATCATCCTTGAAAATATCATCCACAACACTAAAAAGTTCACCTATCTTACCACAATCTTCAAAGAATCCTAAAACAAGGCCGGCAATGCCATCAAAACATCCGGCCATTTTCATCTGAGTGAGCATTCTGTCGATTTTATATGTAGCCTCCCCCCTGTCTTCAAGAAAAAGAATATGATCTTTAAAACTGGGCTCAAAAGGAGTCCCCACCAGGTGGCATAAGGTGGCGAGATTCCCTCCTGAAACAATTCCTGAGGCTGAACCATGTCTAAGTGTAATGCCTTTTTTTATTGTTATTTTAAGCTTAATGTCTGAAAAAAAAGTAGATAGCATTGATTCTTTTGTTTTTTGAGAAGCATCAGCTATAGTTGTTACCATTGGGCCGTGAAATGTTACAAGGCCGCACTTTGTATATATAGCAGATAAAATTGCAGACACATCACTGAATCCAACAAATATTTTTGGATTATTCCGTATGATATTATAATCCAATAATGGAAGAATTCTTATCGAGCCATATCCTCCTCTTGCGCAAATAATGGCCTTTATTGAACTGTCTGCAAAAAGCTTATTCAACAAATTCGCCCTATGAACATCAGGCCCGGCGAGATATCCATTTCTGTCAAATATATCATCTAAAACAGATACATAGAACCCCATTGATTCCAAAATATGAATACCAAGATTATAATTCTCCATATCAAAAGGACTAGCTGGAGCGGCGATTCCAACCTTATCGCCAGGTTTAAGTCGGGCAGGTCTTAGTATATTTTTTGAATTCATGCTAAAATGATAATTTATAAACAGTTTGCCATTTCTTGACATGGCATATTCAAAGTGTTAGATATGGAAAAAATCGGGGCGTGGCGCAGTCTGGAAGCGCACTTGAATGGGGTTCAAGGGGTCGGAGGTTCAAATCCTCTCGCCCCGATCACAAGAAAATTAATGATAGCGGGATTGCCCGTTTTTTATTGCTCTTGAACTCAAAAATTCCGTTTTAAAACCTCTTCCTTTAGGTATTGAAAAACTAAAGGCCCTTCAAACGGAGCCTCCTCCTTTCCAACCGCAATATTGTGCATAAGTTCTATCTTCTCTTTATCAAGGCTTCCAATATGTTGATCAATAAGCTTAATATAGTTATTGGTTGTGCTGTAAATAACAACCGGGCCAAACATAATTTCCCCACTCTCCTTTTTTGTTAAAGAGCCAATAACAATGTGATTGACAATTTTCATGGCTTTAGGCGGAGACTTGTAATCAAGTAGTTCGGCAAACAGGGAAAGGCATTCGATCACACCATCTGTATCCCATTTTTCCAAAGTATCTAAACCATCTTTTTCAATTTCCTCAATATCAGATTTATTAAAAGATAGATCTATCATTTCTATTAATTCATTTTGTATTGTTTTAAGGGATTCCTCCTTTTTACTGACAACAACATCTTTATCATTTAATATCTTGATAACATTACGGATGCTGAGCATTTCTTTTATAGTGGGACTTTTGCGCATGCCTACATCTTCAGCAGTAGTTTTATAAATTGACAGATCGTTATCAAGCACCAAAATTTTCTCAATACCCTCCTCAGCTTCCTTTATATAAAGCTCAAGATCCCTTTCCCGTCTGAATTTATAAGGACTCATTTCAAGAAGCTCACGCATTGTTTCTTTGTCAATCTTTCTACCGCTGTCAGGAAGGCCTATAGAATTAATAACAACTTTTGACATCCTGTCGATTTTAATCTTTTTTAAAAAATTTTCTTTAAAGGACATAATGCTTCTCCTTTAACCTAAACTGAATGAACATACTTTATTCATGGAATAACAACAATTTTATTTATTATAGTCTTTTAGGTTACTTGACTGCAATATTTATTTATAGTATATTTAATTTTTTTAACCTTTAAAAACCAAATTTATAAAGGATATAATAACATGGCCGAAGAATATGTAGAGCTTATATATCAAGGAAAAACATATAAACTTCCTGTTATATTGGGCACAGAAGGTGAAAAGGCTTTCGACATTTCGAATCTTCGCCAGATGACTGGTTTGATTACAATGGATCCAGGCTTTGCCAACACAGGCAGTTGCTGCAGTTCCATTACATATATGGATGGTGAAAAGGGAATTCTGAAATATCGCGGCATCCCTATTGAACAACTTGCCAAATACTCAAGTTTTAAAGAAACAGCATATCTATTGATAAATGGTGTTCTCCCGACCAGGAAGGAGCTCAACCGTTTTTCAGTATTACTAAATGACCAGTCCCTAGTGCATGAGGACATGCGGATATTTTTTCAGAATTTTCCAAGAGCTTCTCATCCCATGGGTATATTATCATCGATGGTTAATGCTTTAAGAAGCTTTTATCCAGAACTCCAGACCTTGGAAGAAGAAATTAATATAACAGTCACAAGGCTTCTATCCAAGATAAGAACTTTAGCTGCAATGTCTTATAGAATATCTAGAGGACATATGGTTATTTATCCCCGACCAGATCTTTCTTATTGTGCAAACTTCCTTAACATGATGTTTGATAATATTGTCAGGCCATATCATATAGATGAAGATATAGTGCAGGCTTTAAGTGTTTTCTGGATTCTACATGCCGATCATGAACAGAACTGCTCGACTTCAGCAGTAAGGATGGTTGGCAGCGGAAGAGTTAATCTTTATGCTGCAATTTCTGTCGGAATCGCAGCGCTATGGGGCCCGCTGCATGGCGGTGCTAATCAGGCAGTTGTCGAAATGCTTTCAGAAATTGCCGAAAGTGGTAATAGCATAAAAACAATAATTGAAAAAGCAAAAGACAAAAATGAACCATACAGGCTGATGGGTTTTGGGCATAGCGTTTATAAGACATATGATCCACGCGCCAAAATAATGAAAGAAATGTGTGATAAGGTTCTTGCAAAACTCAATATTCATGACCCTTTACTTGATATCGCAAAAGAGCTTGAAGAAGTCGCTTTAAACGATGACTATTTTATCGAACGCAATCTTTATCCAAACATAGACTTTTACAGCGGCATAATTTTGCGTGCCATTGGAATCCCCACAAACATGTTCACGGTTATGTTCGCAATCGGCAGACTGCCAGGTTGGATAGCTCAGTGGAAGGAAAGTATGGATGCGCCTAACTGGAAACTCCAGAGACCCCGACAGATATTCGTAGGACCACCTGAAAAAAAATACATACCTATTGATGAAAGATAATAAATAATCAGGAACTACTCGACGTTATTAACAGAAGCATCTTCAATAAGTACACCAAAAGCGCAGCTCATTCCAAAATCTTTGTCTATTCCTAAAGTTCCTTTGACTATAACTTCTTCACCTATTTCTGCGGTTTCAAGGGTACTCACCGAAATATCATTATTTCCTTTTTCTGTGCTGCCGGTTCCATCCTGAATATGAATCCAGTTCTTTCCCATAATTTGAGGCATAAATTTCACAACTATCGCTCGAACTGTAATTGTTTTCTGAGACAGCTCTTCCTTTTTGGAATAAATTTCCTCTATTGTATAAGCATCCCCTCCAACAGCCTTGCTGACTTTTATATCCTGAAGAGCCGCCTTGGATTTCTTTGTGCTATCCCCCATAGCAGGCATAGCTCCATGAGGCATAGAGGCTGGGGACATCATAGCCGGAGGCATTTTGCCGGGCATCATGCCTGAAGGCATTTCAGAAACAATTTCACCTTCCGACTCCTTAAAAGGACATCCTTCTGAAGGAACGGCAAACAATATCAAATCAAAGGTCTTTTCAAGAGTTTTACTGTGAAAATCTTTCATAACCGCAATATTGGCAATTGCTATTTCCTCTCCAACCTTAACCGGTGTTTTTGGAATGGCTGCCCATACCTTGCCACTTGAATCCTCAAGCAACAGATAAGTATAATTTGTTACATCTTTAAATTCAACTATTGTGCCTTTTAAAACAGGACTCTGAACACTCAAGGTCTTGTAATTTTCTTTAATATCAGAAATTGTAACATTTCCTGTAACAGTGAGTTCACCTTGTGGAGCTGTTGCCTTTTCTTCACACCCAAGAATAAAAACAAACAATCCTAATATACAGAGAGCAATGTTCAATATCCTTTTATAACTCAAAATCATAATATTTCCTTTCTTGATGAAAGATTAAAGCGCCATATAACTTAAGTTTTAGTACTAAGATGATAGAAAACTGGTTGTCAAATGATATTTTGTATATTAAAATACTAAATTTATATATGGCTGCTCAAGAATTCTAACCTCTTATTCTGAACTTATTATTTTATCACAGTTATCTTGCTATTCATTGACACAGAATTATTTTTCCCCTATACTTTTTAGCAGTCTCTTTCAAAAAAGATTTTTATAAACTTTTATTTGCACTTCATAGGCTATTCCATGATTCCTTACAGACTTATTGGGTTCTCCATTGTATTGCTGCTCTGCTATTCCATCAATACATTGTATGCCGATGTATCAGCACCTGAAGTTCAGACCGTTACAGCCTGGGGGGAATCAGCAGCAACCAATGATCCGGCGCTGGATAAACGGCTTGCTATAACTCATGCACGCCGTACAGCTTTGGAGCAGGTTGTAGGTTCATATGTTACCTCCAGCACTCTTGTCCGAAACTTTCAGGTTGTGGAAGATCGAATCTACTCAAAAGCAACCGGCTTCATAAACAGCTACAAAATTCTTCAGGAAAATCGAGGAGAAACTCAGCGCACGCAGATTGAGGCCTTGGTCAGCCTGGCCCCTGTCGCAGAAATCCTTCGAGCCTCAGGCTTACTGCGGAAATGGCGTGTCGGAATCCTCATGGCGCCGGAACAGCTTGACTCAACGCTGCGTTTTTAT
>JAHIKR010000115.1 GCA_018897415.1 Pseudomonadota bacterium | reverse complement strand
TTATAATGTTATTGCAAAACTTACAGGCTCAAAATCAGAACTATTAAGGTTTTCTGTTAGCGCTATAAGTGGAGGTACAGATGCACAGGGCGAAGTGACAGTAAGACTAAAAGAAAACGGACTTATTGCCCTGGGCAGGGGAGCTGATCCTGATATTATTACAGCCAGTGCCAAAGCTTATATTAACGGACTTAACAGGCTTGAATACTTGAAAGCCAATCCTATAGAAACTACAGAAGTTATATGACTACTCAGGGGGATAGGCTGAAGACTGAAGGCTGAAGCTCCATGACAACCTTCAGTCTATCAACCTTCAACCTTCAACCTTCAACATCAAGAGTTCCGATAATATCAGTAATCTTTTGAATATTATTTTTGATTAGGAATGCCTCAATGCCATTAATTATATCTACGGTGGCATTCGGATTTATAAAGTTAGCTGTACCGACCTGAACAGCCACAGCACCGGCAATTAAAAATTCGAGCGCATCCTCTGATGTCATAATTCCACCGACACCAATTACCGGAATTTTAACTTTCTGAACAACCTCCCAGACCATACGAAGAGCTACAGGCTTGATCGCAGGCCCAGAAAGGCCTCCAATAATATTAGCAAGCTTTGGACGACGGGTTTCAATGTCTACGGCCATACCAGTAACAGTATTTATCAATGAAATAGAGTCCGCACCCGCCTCTTCCACGCTTTTTGCAATCACTGTAATATCGGTTACGTTCGGCGATAGTTTAACCATAAGAGTTTTTGTGGTGCTTTCTCTAACGGCTTTGACAACATTAAACGCTGATTCAGGATCAACGCCAAAGGCCATACCTCCTGCTTTTATATTAGGGCATGAAATATTGACCTCAACACCTGATATTCCTTCAATATCATCTATTCGTGATGCAAGCTCCGCATATTCGACTACACTTTTCCCATAAATATTTACAAAGGTCGGTGTTGAAAGTGTTCTTAGGAAAGGAAGTTTTTCTTGCAAAAAAACTTCAAGGCCAACGTTTTCAAGACCAATTGCATTCAGCATACCACAAGGCGTTTCAACAATCCTTGGAGGTTTGTTACCTTTTGAAGGTTCAATTGATAAACCTTTAACAATAATTGCCCCAAGACGATTTAGATCAACAAGGCCCTCAAATTCTCTTGCATATCCGAATGTGCCGGACGCCGTCATTACAGGATTTTTAAGCCTTATCTCTCCAATACTGACTTCAAGATCAGGATTTTTCATAATAGCATCCTTGATTGTTTATAGTAAATTTCAAAATAATGTTTCGTTTAAATATATTAGCAATATTTAATAAACAAACGGAATATATTTTTGAAAACCGCTATAGTATAATTTTTGATTTTGCTAACTTACGATAGTAATATCATGCTGCATTTTATAAGATAAATCTTGATAGATATCAAGACACTGTTTTAATATATCAGAAAAATGTTATGAATTTGATTAAAAGGCTTATAAACGGTGAGCTCTAATGGGCCATAAAGTCAACCATGATAAAAAATATCGACTTCTGCAACAAAGATTAGATCGTAATATTACCGGTGCTCCCGAATCCCCAGTCTTTATGAAGATCCTGAAATTCCTATTTTCCGCAGAAGAAGCAGAGCTTGCCAGAAAAATCCCAAGCCGGCCTGTTTCCCTAAAAGCTCTCTCACAAAAGACAAGCTTAAACTGCACTGAACTTGATGAAAAATTAACTGAAATGGCGCAAAAAGGTCTGGTAATAGATCTTGAACATAATGGTGAGCGGTATTTTGTCCTTGCACCGGTTGCGATCGGCTTTTTTGAGTTTACTTTTATGCGTACTCGCAATGACATGCCCATGGTAGAGTTAGCTCGTTTATTTGACCAATATATAGAACAGGATGATAAATTCATCCACTCGGTCTTTCAGGGACAAACACAAATAGGTCGCTCACTTGTTCGCGAGGAATCTCTTCCAGAGAGAGATCATACTGAAATACTTGACTGGGAACGCGCAAGCCATATTGTGAAGTCAGCGACTGCTGTAGGGGTATCGTTATGCATCTGCCGGCATAAAGCAAGTCTTTTAAGAAAAAGCTGCAGACGCCCTAAAAGAACCTGCCTTTCTCTAAACTTCGCTGCAGAATCAATGATACGCAGCAGGCTTGCTCAACAAATTACAAACACCGAAGCAATGAAAATTCTTGAAAAAAGCAAGGAAGCCGGCTTGGCTCAAACAGGAGACAATGTCCAGCGCAAAGTAACCTATATATGTAACTGCTGTGGCTGCTGCTGTGAAATGATGCAGGCAATAAAAATTTTTGACATTAGTAATGCCATAGTAACCTCAAACTGGATAATGGAAGTAGACCTTTCCACATGTAATGGATGCGAAAAATGCGCAAATGCATGCCCTATAAATGCAATAGAGATAATTCAGGAAGGTGAGGGAAAAAATAAACGAAAAAAAGCGGTCTGTGATGAAAACCTGTGTCTTGGATGTGGTGTATGCTACTCTGCCTGCGAATTTGGTGGAATTACCATGAAGCCTCGTATGCAAAGGGTTTATACTCCTGAAACCATATTCGACCGTTTAGTAGCTATGGCAATTGAGCGAGGTAAGCTGACCGATCTTATCTTTGAGCAACCGGAACGGCTTAGCCACCGTGCAATGGGACGGATCATGCATGTACTGGAACATTCCTCCCCTTTTAAGGCCGCAATGTCGGTCAAGCCATTGCGATCTGTTTTCCTGAATGCAGTTGTTAAGGGGCTAAAGAGAAAAACCGGAAAACTCACCGAGGTCATTAGTTAATCAAAAAATAATTTAAATCAAATAACAAATTTCTTGACAATATTAACAATAATACTTAATTTTGAGTATATTCTCATAACGGAGTTTTTATGGTAAGACCCCAAAAAAATCGTATTGTGGCCTTCAAACCGGACGTCAGCTATTTTAAACCAAGAGGTATACCAATGATAGACTTAACAGAAGTCAATCTAACTGTTGACGAACGTGAATCAATAAGGCTTGCGGATCTAATTGGGATGTCACATGAGGAAGCAGGCAGGCGTATGGGAGTATCCAGAGCAACATTTGGCAGAATTGTCCAGCGAGCACGAAAGGCTGTTGCAGATGCTCTTATTAACGGTAAGGCCATTAAAATAGAAGGCGGGAATTACAGCTTAGTCAGCGATAAAAGAATATTTATATGCAGTAATTGTAACCACAAATGGGAAGAACCCCTTGGCACAGGAAGACCTCAGAACTGTCCCGCCTGTAATGATGAAAATTTTTACAGAATTATAGATAAACAATCGTAACTTGTTCATAATGGAGGTAATTTGGAATTATGAAAATTGCTGTTACATCTGCAGGCAAAAGTCTGGAATCCAATGTTGAAGGACATTGGATATGGTCAAAGAGTTCGAAAAATTCATTCTGACCCAGACGTCCCGCCGATGGCGGGAGACAAAAGGGAGTGTTTTTCAAGGGTTTCATTTCATTAATTAAACTTATAGGAGATATGCTTAATGGGAGAATGTCAAAAAACAAGCTGCAGTATTTCTGATCAAAAGAACTCACAAGATCCTCTAGACCTATCTGTTAAAGACTCTTTAAACAGAATAAAAAACAAAATAATCGTCATGAGCGGAAAAGGTGGTGTAGGCAAAACCAGCGTTTCAGTAAACCTTTCCATAGCTTTAGCAAACAAGGGTTTTAAAGTAGGACTTATGGATGTTGATTTACATGGACCCGATATTCCCAGAATGCTTGGATTTAAGGGTATGCTGGACTTGAGTAAGAATCAGAAGCTGAATCCAATGAAATACTCTGAAAACCTGAAGGCGGTTTCAATTGAATCACTTACAGCGGACAAGGACGATGCAATAATTTGGAGAGGCCCGATTAAGCATTCTACAATCAGGCAGTTCATCGGAGAGGTGGAATGGGGTGAACTCGATTATTTGATTATTGATTCCCCCCCCGGTACAGGTGACGAGCCGCTGACAGTTGCACAAACGATTCCGGATGCCAAGGCGGTAATAGTTACAACACCGCAGGAAATTTCTCTTGCCGATGTAAGAAAATCTATCAGCTTCTGCAGAAGAGTAAGTATGGAAATCTTAGGTGTTATCGAAAATATGAGTGGTTTTACATGCCCTCATTGCAGCGAAAAACTTGAACTATTCGGATATGGTGGTGGAGAAAGAACCGCAAAGGAAGGAGGATTAAAATTTCTGGGAAGAATTCCGTTTGACCAGAACGTCGTCACTTGCTGCGACTCCGGCAGCTCTTTTCAAGAAAAATATAAAGACTCTCAGGTAACAAAGGCCTTTTTAAGTATTGCTGATATAATAGCTGAAACAAAATAAAGATCCGGGTCCAGAGGGCCCGGCTTTGGTTTGCCCCTAAAAGGGGCCCCTGGTGTTTCAACCCGTAGAAATACGAAATTCGAATATCGAAATTCAAAACAAATTCGAATGACCGAAATCTAAAATTCGAAACACAAAGAACTCTGGCCCATTTTTGTTTTTCTTTTACACGGCTTACTCTTACTGCTCATATATTAGATCTGTGTTTGTTTTGGTCATTTGAACATTTGGATTTTGAATTTGTTTCGGATTTCGTGCTTCGTGCTTCGAATTTAGTTTTGAATTCAGTTTTTGGGCATAGCCATTTTTTCTATGACCTGGCCCAGATGACCAGCGTTTCAATGTTTGAATAAATATAGCGATTTAAGAGCCCGAACATGACTTTCCGTTCGGGCGCTATCTTAAAAGTTGCCAAAAATCCATTTAACGTGTTATAAAATAAAATTATTTTTAAAAAAGGAATTATAGGTATTTACTGATTTTGCTAAAAGGAGAAAATTATGAAGGATTTGACCAAAAGAATTGTCATTCCACTGGATGGCTCCAAGAATTCTTTGAGATCACTGGAGTATATTAATCTCATCTACGGGCCAAGTCACAACCTTGAAGTAACCCTCATCTACATTCTCCCCTCTTTGCCGCCAATATTAACAGATAAATCAATAGATAAGAAAACCCGAACCAAGTTAAAGTCTGTAGAAAAAAAGAATGAAGATATGGCTGAAAAGATTTTAGCGGAAGCTCAAAATATACTTCTAAATAAAGTTTTTAAGGAAGAAAAAATTAAAACGTGCTGTCAGAAAAGAGGCATTACAGTTGCTCAAGATATTTGCAACTGGGCGTTAATTAAACAGGTAGATACTATACTTCTGACTAAGAGGGGAAGGACTGAAATAAAAAGTTTCTTTATGGGTAAAGTCTCCACCAGGCTGGTTGAATACCGCAGAAATAATCCGGTGTGGATATTAGAAGGTGGTATTAATTCAAAAAATGTGCTTGTCTGCGTCGATAACTCCGAAAACGCTCTAAGGGCTGTTGATCACGTCGGTTTCATGCTCTCCGGAACCGATTGTCATATAACCATTTTTCACACCATGAAGCATTTAAGCCGTTTTGTTCCCATGCAGGTACTTGAAGAAGCTGAGGATCTTGAAAAACTCTGGAGAAACAAAGCGGGCGAGGAAATTGCCCCTTATATAAAAAAAGCCAAGGAAATACTCCTTAAGGCCGGACTGAGCGAGGAGCAAATAACTACAAAAGTCACAGAAGGCAGCCGCTCATCCGCTGATGATATCTTAAAGGAAGCTCAGGATAACGATCATGGCACGATAGTTATGGGCAGGCGCGGCCTCTCAGCAGTAAAAGAGTTTTTTATGGGAAGTGTCACAAGCAGTGTCTTAAATCGCGCAGTAAGTTTAGCAATCTGGATCGTCCAGTAGTTTTTATTTTGCCTGGTAATAATATCCTGCTATATTATCAGCGTGGTCCCCTATTCTCTCTAAATTTCTCAGGGTTTCCACATAGATATAGTTATGCATTGAGTCCTGTGTTTCTTGTTTTGTTTCTTTTAGGTATTGTTCCCTTGTCTGTTTTTCCTTGTAGTCAAGTTCATTTTCCAGCTTGAATGTCATTTCACAATTACTTTTGCTGGGCTTTTTCAGAGTCTTTACGGCATACCCATATGTATCTTTAGTTAAAGTAAAAACTTCCCTTAGTCTCTTATTCTGCTCTCCTGCAAATTCTACTTTATGCTTCGCAAATCCAGCGATGTTTACACATTGATCCGCTACCCTTTCTATATCTATTGTTGTATCAAGCAGGTTTTCCTTAATTTTTTCAGCTTCAATATCAAGCTGATGTTTTTTTATCTTTTGAAGGTAATCAAGGCACTTTATTGATAACTCGTCTACTATTTCTTCCTGCTTGAATACTTGATCTACACTCTCATCTTTTTGTTCAAAGAATGCTTTTGTCGAATGATCTATCATGCCCATTGTTATGTCTGCCAATGTGTTTACCTTCTTTTTAACGTGTTCTATCGCAAAATATGGCAATTTAAGCAGTCTGTTTTCGAATATCATTGTTTCGGGTTTCTGTGTCTTCGTATCCTCCGGGATTATTATTGTGATGAGTTTTTTGAACGGTTTCAATATTATTAGTATTATAAGCGATCCCATGACATTGAATATTGTATGTGCATTTGCTATTTGTCTTGCCAGACTTGTCGAAGTTTGCATAACCACGTCAGTAAACTGGGAAATAAATGGATAAAAAACCATTATACTAATTATATTTATCATTACCTGCGATAAAGCAGTTCTCTTTGTTGCCTGTGACGTAGAAATCGCTGCTATGAGTTCCAGTGCGCATGTTCCAAGATTAGCTCCAAATATTAAGGCTATTGCTGATTTCAGGTTGATTGCGCCGTCAATTCCCATTGCTATTATCAGGCATGTCGTTGCAGAACTGGATTGTATAATTGCTGTAAATAGTGCTCCCCATATTATTCCAAGTATCGGGACATTCCCGAATGTTTTTAAAGTATTGGTGAATTCAGGCATGTCCTTTAGTGGTTTGACACCTTCAATCATCAAGTTCATTGCTAAAAATATTAACCCAAAGCTGAAAATCACCTCGCCTGTTCTCTTTATCTTCGTATTCTTTGCAAAGTAGCGCAGAAAAAATCCCACAGCCATTATTGGTAAAAACAAATTCCCAACCTTAATAGCTACTATTTGTGCTGTTATAGTTGTTCCAATTTCGCTTCCAAGCATTACATTCAAAGCATTGTCGAATCTTAATATCCCGCTGTTTACAAGGCCTAACAGAGTTATTACTGTAATGCTTGAAGATTGAACAGTAAATGTTGTGAGGGTTCCCGCTATCATCCCCTTTATAGGATTGTCCGTTAATTTGTTTATCATTCTGTATAGAATAGAACTTGCGCTCTTCTTAAGCGAATTGCTGAGCTGCTTTATTGCATATAAAAACAGCGCAAGCCCTCCAAATATCGAGAACACTATGTTGAACAATCCTAATTCCATTATTTATTCAACCACCCAGACTGTACAGTTACGTGCATAGTTAACAATCTTGCTTGATGTGCTGCCAAATAGAAATTCCTCAGTCCTTGAAAGGCCATGTCTCCCAACGACAACTGTACTGTATTTGGTCTCGTCTCTTTCGTCCAGAATGCATTTTGCCATGGAAGGACAGTGGCGCATTGTAGAACGAACCGAAACTACACTCGGATCAAAACCCCACTGTATCAATATCTGACGATAGTCTTCCAACATTTTATCAACTTTCTTTTTATATTGGCTAAGCCATTCCTCTCTCTCTTCTGGAGTGGCAAAGTAATCTTCTTCTGGTTCACCAATTACATGCAGGACACTTATCCTGAAGCCTTTAGCACCTTCCAGAAGTTGAGCCACATATAAAACCGCACGGCGGGCGTTCTCTGACTCATCAACTGCAATAAGGATATTCTTATTAAACGCGTACTCTTTATCCATGCTTTTCCTCCTTGCAAATGCTAATGTTTTTTTATGGTATCTGTATAAACTCTTCTAAATCCTCCAGCAACTGATTGGTATCATCATAAAACCAGTTGGCGCCACTTGAAAAATGCATGAGCGCCCTGTTAAGAGTTTCAGGTATATAGGGATAAACCTTTTTTAAATTTGCCACACGATTGTGAAAAACAATATTAACATCATCATTTGTCAGTGAACTTAAAGCAGGATGATTTTGTTCATTAAGATCGGTCATCATTACGTCGCCCATTCCTGTCAGAAATATTAAGATATTACCCAGGCCAAAGAGATCATAACCATATATATTCTCTCTCTGCCTATAATTATAGTCAAAATCTATCCAGCGGAAATCTCCGTTGTCTCTGTCAATTAAAATATGATCTCTACGGATATCACCGTGTTTCTCACCATTTTCATGTATAAACTTAATAGCTTTAATGCACTCAATATATTTACTTAATATGTCGGGAAACTGTTCATAAAAATAAGTTTGATGATCAAGCTTTAAATCTTGCACATAATCATGGAGAGGTTTTCCATTAACTGTGTCCAATACTCTAACAATATTACCCTTTTCATCCTCTACTGCATATCCATGCATGAAGTTTTTATGACCAGTTACCAGCTGCAAGATGCGCGCTTCTTTTCTGGGGCTCCTAAAGCACTCAAAATCAATACCTGCAATATTAGCCATAAACTTTTCATGAAAAACAAGTTTTAAGATCTTCCTGCTCCCATCAATCAAATCAATTGACCGCTTAACCCAAAATTTTTCCTCATCATCAAGCCCGAAACGTCCTTCCTTTGCATTATGCAGAATTAGAAAGGACCTTTCCTTAAGAACAACCACACTTCCATATTCTACACGAAAAAAATCAGAGGTGTCTTTGAAAATTTTAAACCGATAATTCTCCGGGCGGGGAGATGTCCAGCGCGCAACCATTTCATGAATAGTCTCTTGCGATAAAGATTTCCCCATAAATACCTCTGTCCGAGTAAAACTGTACGCTTTAGATTATAGCAAAAAGTGCAGTTCTTTCATTTCGTTATATGTAAAAACAGGGCCGTCAATACAGGTAAACTTGCTTCCCAGAGTACAGTGACTGCACTTACCCACCCCGCATTTCATATTTCTTTCAAGTGTAGAGATAATATCTTCTTCAGCAAAACCCATCTTGAGCAAGTCAAAAACTACATAAGGAATCATTACAGGAGGACCGCATATTATAGTCTTTGTGTTCAAAGGGGATATCTCTATTTTTTCCCATAAATTCGTCACAGGTCCTGTGTTTCCCTTCCATTCGGTATCACCTCTGTCCACGGTGACCAGGACATCTGCATTGTTTTCTTTACCCCAGTTTTTTAAGTCTTCCTTAAAGACAATATCTTCCGGTGTTCTTGCCCCATAAAGTACAGTTATTCTGCCGAAATCAGACCTTTTTGCAAAAACATACTGTATTAGAGACCGTAGCGGCGCAAGACCTATTCCTCCTCCGACAAATAAAATATTTCTGCCGTAAAGGCTATCTAAGGGGAAACCATTGCCATAAGGACCTCGCATACAGATTTCATCACCTTCCTTACAGCGATGTATCTCACCTGTCAGAAGTCCGGCCTTCTTAATACTCAACTGAAGCTCTCCTGCAACTTCCGGGGATGAGCTTATGGAAAAAGGAGCTTCTCCGCAATTGAATACTGAAACAAGAACAAACTGACCCGGCCTGAATGTAAATTTATTCCTCAATTCTTCTTCTTTAAAACAAAGTGTAAATGTCTTTATATCGCCGGTCTCTTCTTCTATCCTTTTGATGAATGCTGTATGAGGCAAATAAATATTGGCAACCATTTTGCGCAATAATACCTGAGCTCTATTTTCCATCACTGCCTCCTGTCCCAGCATTCTCCGGGATCTTAAGCTGATATCCGAGGGCGCGTGCAACTCCCTCCCTTGTTATCAAGCCTTCCTTTATTAGCTGTGTGCCGAGTGATTCACCGGTGCTGGCCTGCCTTTCAAGGGCATTCTTCAGTTCCTCTCTGTTTAAAAGGCCTGCTTCAATGAGTATCTCCCCCAGTCTTAATGAGCTCTCCCTCAAACTTCTTTCTCCCCGTTCACAAACCATTTTAATAAAATTGATCATGTCAACCCGGCCAAAACATATTTCTACGCAACGTCCGCATCCCACACAACTCGGCCGGCGGTGTTTTTTATTTTCGTAATAAAGCTTATGATAAAAACGTCTGCGAATCCGGCGTTTTTTCTCATGTCTGGGATTATAACCTCCAGCAAGTCTGGTAAATCCTGTAAAGGTGCATGAATCATGTATTCTTTTTCTTTCTCCTGCGTTCTCTGAAAGCGGCATATCCACAATATTAAAACAATAACATGTGGGGCAAACATATGCGCATCCTCCGCAGTTCTGGCATCGGTTCCCCAGCTCATCCCAAATTCTCTCGTCAATTTCATCGTTCATAAAGCGGGATATAGCTGTATTCATATCTACAATTTGATGAAATCTGCTTTCCGCCTCAAGAATCATCTCATACTGATGTTCTCTGTCTTTTTTGGTTGCAGGAGAAAAAAAATAGTTCCATTCTTCAACAAGCTCCCTGCCCCTGGGTCGACCGATTTCTACAAAAAATTTATCTCCCAAATCTGTCAGCTGAAGATCATATCCATGTGTAAGAAATGGACCGCTTTTTGTACTTCTGCAGAAGCAGTTTTCCATGGGTTCATTGCATCCAATATTGATAAGGACAGTATTAATCCTTCTGTTCAAATAATAGCGGTCTTTAAAGTTTTCCTGGAATATCATATCAAGAAAAAGAATCCCCCAAAGATCGCAGGAACGTAAACCGAATAAGATTCTTGGAGTATCGTCAAGCACCTCATCAAAACTGTATTGCTTCCCTTTCCGCTGGTACTTGAATAAAACCTCGGAACGCGGCAAAAAGAAATTTTTTGCAGGCATTACAGGCTTGGATTTTAGATCAAGAGTAACTTCATCCAAAGAAGGGATAGCTTCGAGAAGTGTATCCCCGCTGCTATTTTTAACAGGTGCTATCAGTTCATGCCTTTTAGAAATCTTGCGCAAAAAACTTTTAAGATGTTCTTTGCTTAAAATAAGCCTGTCTTCCATTACTGCACCTTTTCTATTCTAACTGCACACACCTTAAACTCCGGAATCTTTGCCCTTGGATCAAATGCAGTACTGGTAAGGATATTGGCGGGTGTTTCCTTAAAGTGAAAGGGCATAAAAACCGATTTTTTCGGCACATCATCTGTAATATGCGCTTTGACTTTAACTGTCCCTCGTCTTGAAATTACACGAACAGGCTCACCACTCTCCACTCCCAGGGATTTTGCGTCAGCAGGATTAATCTCAACAATTCCCTCGGGCATTTCCCGGACAAGTGTGATAATTCTCATGCTCATACTTCCTGTAAGCCAGTGCTGGTACATCCTGCCGGTTGTAAGATAAAACGGATATTCGCTGTCAGGCAGTTCCGCGGGAGGCCGGTAATCAATGCATTCAAAATGCCCCTTTCCCCTTGCAAAAGAACCTTTATGTAAAAAAGGAGTCCCTGGATGCTCCTTGTCCGGGCATGGCCAGAAAAGTCCCCATTCATCCTCGAGCCTGTTGTAAAATACCCCTCCGTAAATAGGTGTCAGCAATGCTATCTCCTCCATGATTTCAGCCGGAGAATCATATTCCATGGGATAATTCATTCGTTTGGACAGTTCACATACTATCTGCCAGTCAGGTCTGCTGGAACCAACAGGAGGAATCGCCATTCGAACCCTCTGAATGCGACGTTCAGTGCTGGTAAACGTACCATCTTTTTCAGCAAATGATGCAGCCGGCAATACAACATCCGCATATTCCGCTGTTTCTGTCAGAAATATGTCTGATACCACCAGGAATTCCATCTCTTTCAAAACAGCTCTGATTTTGTTAATATCAGGATGGCTCATGGCCGGGTTTTCTCCCATGATAAACATGCCGTGGATTCTTTTCCCATCAAACATTTCAATACTGGTCAGCCCAGGTGACGCTGGGAGCTCTGTCTTCCACAAATTCTTAAATTTCTTTCTTACATCATTGTCAGCAACATCCTGATAGCCGGAAAGAGTTCCGGGCAATGCTCCCATATCGCATGCACCCTGAACATTATTCTGGCCGCGCAAAGGTCCAACGCCGGTAAATTCCTGCTCAACATGACCGGTCAGCATGGCAAGATTGGCTATGGATTCAACATTATCCGTTCCTGATATATGCTGCGTTATTCCCATTGAATAGATTATCATAGCGCGCTTAACACTGGCATATAAACGAGCTGCCCTTCTGAGACCCTCTAAAGGAATACCGCAGACTTTTTCAACATACTCGAGATCAAAATTTTCCAGATCTTTGCTGAACGCATCAAAATTCTCTGTACGCATCCTTATAAAGGAATCATCATAGAGTTTTTCTTCAAAGATGATCTTCATCATGCCCTTCAGCCAGATTACATCTGTACCAAGACGCGGCTGAAGATAAACATGTGCAAATCTACTCAATTGTATACGGCGGGGATCTATGACAATAAGTTTTGCCCCTCTTTCAAGGGCATCAAATATAAAACGTGCTATCTGGGGGTGCTGCTCGGTAGTATTTGAACCGGTTACTAAAATTAGCTCAGCGCCTGCGAGTTCTGTTATAGAATTTGTCATGGCACCGGAACCAAAGGCATGGTTTAATCCTATTACGCTGGAAGAATGGCAAAGCCGGGCGCAGTGATCAACATTATTTGTCTTTAACACCGCCCTGGCAAACTTCATCAATAGATAATTCTCCTCATTTGTGCACTTTGCAGACGAAAGAATTCCCAAAGCATCTGGCCCGTATTTGTCTTTGATCTGAGTCAATTTTGCAGCAGTCAGATCAAGCGCTTCACTCCACTGAGCCTTTTCAAGGCGTCCATTTTTTCGAATCAAAGGAAAGCGAAGGCGGTCTTTATGAAGAACAAATTCAAAGCTGTTCCATCCCTTGATGCACAGGTTGCCGCGGGAAACAGGGTGCTCTCTGCTGGGGATTACTCCGACTAGCTTCCCGTCATCTACTTCAAGATACAAATTGCACCCGCATGCGCAGAAACAGCAGGTCGTCAGCACTCTGTGCATAAATATGCCTCTTTTTTTAATTTGGCCTATCCCGTATTTATTGTTTTTAAATGACTTTTTATCATATTATATATATAAATCAAGAAGATCGAATAAGTCACATATATTCCTTTATCACACAATCTGATTTAAACTGAATTAAACTTGACATAATTTCATATAATGCTCATATTTTCATAAATTTATTTTAAAGGATTTAATATATTATGCTGCTCAAACTTTTTCTTGCATTCACCCTAATACCTGTTGTTGAAATATACCTGCTGATAAAAATCGGCTATTCAATAGGGGCGCTTAACACAGTGTTAGTTGTAATCATAACCGCCTTTGCAGGAGCAGCACTGGCTCGCATACAGGGCCTGCAAACCATGCTTCGGATCAGGACCAGCCTTCAGCAGGGAATAATGCCCACCGAAGACCTGATTGACGCATTTATAATCTTCGTAGCAGGAATTGTCCTTTTAACCCCTGGATTCCTCACTGACATTGCTGGCCTGCTACTGCTTTTTCCGGTAACCAGATATCACTTCAAACGATATTTAAGATCTAAATTCGACCAGTGGATCAAAGATCAGACTATACATATCAAACGCTTTCCTGAATAACATTTCTCATGAATAACTCGTAACACTTTAGCGCTAATCGGGCAAAAGGGAACATTTTTCAAAGGTTTCAACGGAGCTGTTGAAATCCGCTGACAATGAATTGTACAGCAAGAACTGCAAGCAGAAGCCCCATGAGGCGTGTAACTACTCGAATACCTCCGACGCCCATCATCTTCCGAATCCATTCTCCGAAATAAAAAACAAAATAAATAACAAGGCAGGCTATAATAATTGCTATGAACAATAAAGGCATGCCAATGGGGATGTCGGGGCGCTGCTGCCACACCAGAACAGCAGTTATGGCGCCAGGGCCTGCAAGCATGGGGGTTGCAAGCGGCACCAGGGCCACATTATGCTTTTCAATACCTTCCTGTTCTTCTTTCTGGGTTGTCTTAATTCCCCCTGGGATTAAACGAAGCATCTGCAAAGCATAAATAAAAAATATCAAACCTCCTGCGATCTGAAAAGCCGGAAGGCTTATCTTAAAAAACCTCAATACAAGATCACCGGTAAGACCGAAAAAAATTAAAATAAAACAGGCAGCCAATGAGGCAATGGCCGCCATTTTCCGTCTCTCACTTAGAGTATTCCGCTCCGTAAAAAGAAGAAAAAATGAAAGATTACCCAGAGGGTCCATGATTATAACTAGCGGGATAAGAATAGTTATAAAATGTTGTATTGTTTCCATTTTTTTATTATTCTTAAAAAGATCTTATGAAATGGTAGAAATCTAACTTCCTTTTAAATAAACGAAACCGGTCTAACACGAAAGTTCATGCAGACTTTCACAACTTGCTGTGGAATTTTAATTTTTACAATACGGAATTTTCACAAAAAAAACAAATCAAATTAAGCCTTGTATCTATTTAAGGATTTCAAACTAATAAACCACTAATCAACATTTTTGGCAGGACTAATATTTTCAAGTGATAGGTTTTTATTGCAAAAAGATGGTGAAGGCGGCGGGAGATAGGAGAACAATTTGGAATATATAAAATAAAAGGGTATTCCCCCTCATAATTCGATGGAATACCCTTTTTTAACTCAGAAGTTGATCTAAACCACAGTAACATTTACTGCAGCAGGACCTTTTTGTCCTTGCTCTATGTCAAAGGTAACTCGGTCGCCTTCATTAAGAGCCTTGAAACCGCTTGCATTGATTCCTGAATGATGAACAAACACATCTGGACCTTCTTCCTGCTCTATGAAGCCGTATCCTTTACTGCTATTAAACCATTTCACAATTCCATTAGCCATAGTTGACACCCTCCTTTCAAAAAATTCTCATAGCTTCAAACTTCAGGATGCCATTTTGACAAATGGGTCTTTCCTTTAGAACGAAACCGGCGGCCAATTAAGGACAAGCCATTATTGATTAAATAAATAATACCACTTTTTAGGTGGAAAGCAAGTTTATTTTCGATCTTCCTTGAAAATTGAAATAAATGGTGGAGGCGGCGGGAGTCGAACCCGCGTCCGAAAATATTCCGCACGGGCATCTACATACTTAGCCTGAACTTTAGCTTTCGCCTGTTCAAGTCTCCTCCAGGCAGGATGCTTGAAAGACTATCCTGTTTAAGTTTCGCTAATCCTGAAACAGGAAATCAGGAAAAGCTATCCCGCTAGTCGTCGCCCTTACCGGATGCGCAGGAATAACCCGACAGGACGTTAGCCTTTTAAGCGGCTAAAGCGTAATTATAATCATCTGCGATTATATTTAGGTCCCCGCCTTTTTTACGAGCAGACAGGAGCTCGGTATGCAGCCAGAACTTCTTTATCTCCGTCGAAGCCATTTCGCCCCCATAGGAAGGAAATGTTGCAGATGTATTTAAAAGAACCTTATATATAAATAAGTGATAATTGCCTTAATGTCAAGCTTTCAAAGATTGATGAAATAGTAAAAAGTTTTTTTGAGCGGCATTGAGCATTTTGGGCTTAAGTGAGGAGAATCAGTCTATTGCTAATATATAAATATTATCAAATGGTTAGATATGAATTTATCAATGTCCCTTTTTTTCTCTGTCTAATTCCCTTCTTTGATCGCGCCTTCTGATTGTCTCTCTTTTATCATGCTTGCGCTTGCCCCTGGTAAGTGCAAGTGTCATTTTTGCTTTTCCTTTTTTAAAATAAATATTTAAGGGAATCAGGGTATAACCCATTTCATTTACTTTACCATACAGCCTTTTTATCTCATACTTGTTCAACAGCAGCTTTCTGGGCCTTAAAGGTTCATGATTATTCTCCTGAGCAAAAGGATACGCTCCAATATGCACCTGATAAACAAAAACCTCTCCGTTTTTAATCTTTGCATAGGAATCCTTAAGATTTACACGACCGATTCTGAGGGATTTGACTTCGGTCCCCACAAGGACCATGCCGGCCTCATAAATATCTTCTATAAAATAATTATATCTGGCCTTCCTATTTTCTGTAACAATTTTTTTGTGCTCTATCCCCAAATGCCGTCCTCTCCAAAAAAATTCTACCGCGCATACACCTTTTCAGAAAGAATGCTGCCGAATGCTTCTCTCACCAATTTCTCAACTTCTGAGGCTGTGTTCTGTTTAAAAACATCTTTCATAAAGGCCCTGGCGTCTTCAACTTTAAGTGCCCTTATCATACTCTTTACAGCAGGAATCGACTGAGGGTTCATGCTTAATTCATCTATACCCAAGCCTAAAAGTATAGGCATGTTAATAGGATCAGCAGCCATCTCACCGCACATAAAAACTTTTATGCCCTTTTCTTTTGCTACATCAACAAGTTGTTTTATCATGCGTATAATAGCAGGATGAAGTGAATGATAGAGGTACGCTACATGTCTGTTTCCTCTATCTATTGCCAGTGAGTACTGGATAAGATCATTGGTGCCTAAACTGAAGAAATCTACTTCTCCTGCTAAAATATCCGCAATTATTACGGCAGAAGGAACTTCGATCATTATGCCGAACTCCACATCTCTGTTAAAGAGAGCTCCTTCTTTCTCCAAAGAATCGGCGGCCTCATTCAGTATCTTTTTTGTTTCAAGGACTTCCTCATAACTCGATATCATGGGAATAAGTATCCTGACATTGCCAAAAGCCGCAGCCCTTAATATAGCTCTGAGCTGTGTTCTGAAGACATCAGGATTCTTCAGGCAATACCTTATGGCTCGCAAGCCTAGAGCTGGATTGACTTCCACGTAATCAGGATTATTAATAAATGCTCTATCGCCGTTTATGTCGAGAGTACGGATAGTTACCGGTTTCGGCGCAATTACCTCGACAACATCTTTGTATTTATCAAAAAGCTCATATTCATTCGGCAAAATAGGGCTGCTCAAATACTGGAACTCTGTTCTGTAAAGCCCGATTCCATCTCCGCCGCAATCAATAACCGATACAACTTCTTCGGGAAGCTCGATATTGCCCATAACCTTTAACTGGAACCCATCAATTGTTTCAGCTTTAAGATGGCTGTCACGGGTAATAGCTGCTTTAAGTTCTTCATATTTGACGCTACGATCTCCATACTCCAAAAGAGTTTCTTCAGTTGGATGAATAATAACTACGCCTGCTGTACCATCAACAATAATTAAATCATCATTTTTAATGATATTAGTAATATTCCCCAGGCCCATGACAGCAGGAATTTCAAGGGTTCGGGCTATAATGCTTGTATGAGATGCTTTTCCGCCACGATCAGTTATAAATCCCTTTATCCGCTCAAGGTTTATCTGGCTTGCCTCTGCCGGAGAAAGATCTTGAGCAACAAGTATTACCCGCTTTCCAATATCAGCAATTTTCTCTGTATCTGCCCCAACTAAATTCATCATTATACGGTCAGATACATATACTATGTCAGTAGCCCGCTCTTTTAAATATGAGTCTGACATTTTTTTAAACATGGATTTCACGTCTGACACTACTTTTTTGAGAGCCCAGTCTGCGTTTATCCTTTCATTTTTAATAGTTTCAATTGTTTTGCCATATAGCATCTTATCTTTAAGCAAGACCTTGTGAGTTTCAAGTATATATGCATGGTCACGTAATTCCTCAGGAGCATTATTCATAATAGCAAGTAATTGGTTCTTTGCTTTATTTACGGCGCTTTTGAAACGTTTGATTTCTTCTTCAACATCATCTTCACTGATAAAATACTTCTTTACAACATCCACGCCTTCTCTATCGACCAGATAAGCCTTTCCTATACAGATGCCCGGAGAAGCATTTATTCCTGTTAATATAATTTCTCTGAAACCAATATCTGTCATATTTAGCCTAATTCTCCAAATCCTGTCTCAAATTGCCTTACAGTATCGTTTAAAACATCAAGGTCTGATTGATCATCGATCTTAAGTGTAATTTTAGACCCTTTTGCACACTCAAGAGTCAGGATGTCAAGTATGCTTGAAGCATCAACCCTTTTTTTGCCTTTAATTATCCAGACGTTATAATTTGCTTTCTTGGCGATCTCCGCAATCCTGGCAGCGGACCTCGCATGAAGACCAAGCTCGTTTATTACAATAACATCACGTGAAAGTTCAGTCACCAGTCTAATCGACAAGCCTCATATTTTCCTACTCGACCATTTTCCCATTCAACTATTTGACGATATCTGCATATGTTAAATTTTTATCAGCCCACTTATAACTTGTCAATCTGTAATCGTAGCCGTTCACGGCTTGAAACTTGAAATTGGAAAGTAGAAATTAGGGAGAGATTAAATTAGAAATTGGAAATTGGGAAGAACAGTACAAAAACATGCCTGCCCGCCATCGCTCTCGCTCAGGCGAGGCGGGCGGGAAGGCAAAATTTCTAATTTCCAATTTCAATGTTCCGTGAACGCTTACCTGTAATCAATGTATAGAATTCAGGGAACTCTAAAGAAATGTCTTCTTACGAATAGAATTCCTTTATCTTTTCAACCACATATGCCTGTTGCTCATATGAAAGTTCCGGATATACAGGGAGGGCTAAAGTATGTGAGGCAGTGTATTCGCTTACAGGGAAATCTCCTCTTCTGTAATTCAGATATGAAAAGCAATCCTGGAGATGCAGGGGGACAGGATAGTAAACTTCAGTACCTATACCTGCATCATTTAAAAACATTCTAAGATCATCTCTTTTTTCCTTCAGCTTTATAACAAACTGATTATAAATATGCCGGTTTTCCTTTTCAGCCGGCAGGTTAACTATATCATCCAGCCCAGCGTCAATAAAAAGTTCTCTATATTTATCTGCATTATTCCGGCGCGCCTCAGTCCAGCCATCAAGATAATTAAGTTTAATGGATACTATGGCTGCCTGAAGTGCATCCAGCCTGAAATTTCCTCCTACTTTTTTATGATAATATTTTAAATGCGATCCGTGAACTCTCAGCAAACGCAATTTATCAAAGAACTCATCTGAATTTGTTGTAACAATTCCACCATCTCCAAATGCTCCAAGATTTTTTGAAGGAAAGAAAGAAAAACAGCCGAAATCACTCATTGAACCCGCACGCCTCCCCTTATATTCCGCACCAATGGCCTGTGCTGCATCTTCAACAACAATAAGATTATACTTCTCTGCTATCTCAAGGATAGAATCCATGTCACAACACTGGCCATATAGATGGACGGGGATTATGGCTTTTAATTTGTTCCTTTCTTCTCTTGTCATGTTGTCTATCACCCTGTAGACGCTTTCAGATGAAATATTGTAAGTTTTAGAATCAATATCCACAAAAACGGGCTTGGCTCCAGCACGAGCTATGGAACCGGCTGTTGCAAAAAAAGTATAAGTTGGAGTGATAACGCTGTCGCCCGTTCCAATATCAGCAGCCATAAGTGAAATAAGAAGAGCATCCGTTCCTGATGAAACACCTACTGCATGTTTAGAGGAACAATATTCAGCTATCTCTTTTTCCAGTGTTTCAACACGTGACCCAAGTATAAAATTCTGGCTCTCAAAAATCTCTTCAGTAACTTTCAGGACTTCTTCTTTTATTGTCTGATACTGTGGTTTAAGATCAAGTAATGGCACTTTCATAATATTTTTCCTTCAGCCTTTAGCCTTTAGCCTTCAGCCTTTAGCCTTCAGCCTTCGAACTTTAGTTCGATATATTTACTCTAATAATATAAACCAGCTCTTTCCCCGGGTTATCAATTTTAATAGATTCATTGCCAGAAATCACTTTTGATTCTCCCTTATCCAAAAATTCGGTTTGCCTATCTGATATAATTTCTGCACGGCCTTTAATCATAATCAGATGTTGTAAGGCCGAACTGTCAACTTTAAACTGAAAATTTGAACCAGGATATATGGCAAGCCTTTCAACTTTAATATCATCTTCTTGTTCAAGAACGGTCCTGCTCCCCCAGGGATGGTAAACTGTCTTATGTTTCTGATATTCTCTTCTTCCTTTTCCCTTTAACTGGTTAACAATAGATTTTACATCCCTGCTGTTATCGATATCCGAGATAAATACAGAATCAGGCGTTTCAACGACAACCATTCTATTCAGATGGTTTGTAGCGATCAGCCGATCGCGACTCATTATGAAACAGTTTTTTGTGTCCTTTGCAATAACATCACCATCAATAACATTATTATTCTCATCTTTTGGAAGAAACTCATAAAGAGACTTCCATGATCCTATATCGCTCCATCCAAAATCAGATGGCAGAACAACACCTTTATCCGTATTTTCCATTATGGCATGATCTATAGAAATATCCGGCAGCCTCTTATATTCATCCACCGTTATGGGGCTGTCTCTTGAAATAATATCTTCCATTATTTTAAGGAGCTCTGGCTGGTATTTGCGGAATTCTTCAATCATGACGGAACCCATGAAAGCAAACATTCCACTGTTCCAAAAAAAATTTCCAGCCTTAACATACTTTTTTGCGGTTTCTGCATCTGGCTTCTCAACAAATCTCTTAATTGCTAATGCTCCATCAAATATCTCTTCAGCGCCTTCAACATACCCATATCCTGTTTCAGGGTAATTGGGTTTAATACCAAATGTTACAATATAACCCTTTTCAGCAAGATGTACCGCTGAATTTAATTTATTATGAAAACTCTCTATGTTTCTAATTACATGATCAGCCGGAAAAACACAAAGAACAGGATCCTGTTTACTTCTCAAAATATTGAATACTGCAAGCAGAATAGCGGGTGCTGTATTTCTGCCACATGGTTCACAGATGATTTTTCCTTCAGACTGGACACCTATTTCAGACATATGTCTGGCTGTCTCATGAAAATGTTCCTCTCCGCACACGATTCTTATTCTTTCTGTGTCGAGCACGGGGCTCAGCCTCTTTATGGTACTCTGGACAAGAGAATTTTTACCTATAAACTTTACAAGCTGCTTGGGATAGAGTTTTCTGGATACAGGCCAAAGACGCGTTCCAGAACCCCCTGCCAGCAAGACAGCATATACGTTTGCCATCAGATCAGGCACTTCTAAATCTTCCTTTTTTACTGTTTTCTTTTAGCTCTTTATATTCGAACTCGCATACGGTTTCTACTGCATTATAACCAAGGAGTTCATTTACTGCACGGGTCAATGACGAACCGGCCTTTAATTTCATCGTATCGGGCAGAGCTATAATTGTATCTGTTTCTTCAGGACTAAATAAATGAATATATGCATAGCATGAACCCGGATATCTTTTAAGAATATCATTCAATCTTAAAAGCAAATCTTTTCCTGTTTTATTCTTATTCAAATTAAAATGAATACTTGCAGTCCAGGTTTCCTCGGTTTTTTCAATTGGCACTACGGTATCTGCCAAAATTTTTACAGAATTCTCATCCCTTTTTACCTGGCCATGTATAATGACGGTGTTATCTTCAACCAAGAGCTCCTGAACCGCTGTATAAGCCAAAGAAAATATTATGATTTCAACAGCTCCATGCTGATCTTCCAAGGTAACAAAGGCCATTAAATCGCCCTTTTTTGTCTTTATGGTCTTAATATTAATAATAATGCCACCGATCCTGACAATTTCACCATCGTTTTTTTCTTTTAAAGAAATTGTATTCGCATTGGTGAATTTGTCCAGCAGGTCCTCGAACTTTGTCAAAGGGTGGCCGGTTATGTAAAAGCCAAGAGCTTCCTTTTCAAAAGCTAAAAGCTGTCTTTCATCCCATTCATCCATACTTGGCATTTTAGGTAGATTTATATCTTGCTGGACTCCTCCTATATTGAATAATCCCATCTGGGGATCTGTTTTCTCCTTCTGAACCCTTTGGCCATAATCAATGGCATCTTCTTCCAAAGATACCATCATCTGGGAACGAGTAGCCCCTGTAGAATCAAAGGCACCGCATTTAATAAGGCTTTCAATAACTCTTTTGTTAGCTTTTTTAAGATCCACACGTTCACAAAAATCAAACAGAGAAGAAAATCTTCCCTTTTTTCTAGCATCTACTATAGATTCAATGGCTCCTTCCCCAACATTCTTAACAGCAACCAGTCCAAACCTGATCTTCGAACCTACCACCGTAAATCCCTTGTCGCTTTCATTTATATCAGGAGGAAGTATTTGTATTCCATGATGACGGCATTCGGCTATATATTTTACTACTCCGTCAATTGAGTGAATCTCGCTGGTAAGCAACGAAGCCATGAACTCAACAGGAAAATGCGCTTTAAGAAAAGCTGTCTGATATGCAATAAG
>JAHIKR010000114.1 GCA_018897415.1 Pseudomonadota bacterium | reverse complement strand
TGCCTGTAATTATTAGTCCTGTGTTAACCCTTCTGAAAGACAGCACAAAACCGGAAAAAGCGGTTAGGGCTAATTTTTTGGGCCAGAAAATTTTAGAAGTAATAACGGCAAATGATTTCCCCTCTCTTACTGGTACCAAATCGTCACCGCCTATACCACCTAGTGCTTTACAAACAACAATAAATAATACTATTAATTCTTCATGGCCTTCTGATTATACAAAAACCTGGAGCATATACTATATAACGGCAGCAGATCTTGTAACCCAACAAGGTTCCGCCACAAACTACGTAAGAATATATATCACGGTAACCGATCCATATGGTAGAGTTTTTAATTATTATTCTATAGTAACCAAGCGTAAAAATGACCTGCCTGTGGGATAAGTAGCTGATGACTAATAACATGGCAAACAATAAAGGCTTCACCCTTATAGAAATAATAATAGTTATTATCGTACTTGCCATCTTAAGCATTTTCGGTTTTCATTTTCTTTCTACAGGTATTCATACTTATTCCATGATGGAAAAACAAAAGGGTCTTTTTGATCAGGCTACTATGGTTATGGAAAGAATCAGCAGGGAACTGAGGGATGCGAAGTCTATAGATCCAACAACTGGTGGTGTACTCTTAAAATTTACAAAAAGCCATGGAACTGATGAGGAAGTGTATGATGTTGATGATCCTGATGTTATCACTTTTCAACTTTCAGATTCTACCTTGCTAAGGATGAGGACTACTATAGCGGCGGGGACTACTACAGTCAACCTTGCTAATAATGTTGTCCTATCAACCGGATTTACTGTAACCAATAGTTCCAATGAAATAACAATAACCCTTACATTGGAATCAGGTGATGCAAATATTACTCTTAGGAGCTATATTTATCCGAAAAACTTGGATTATCCAGACCCTGCTGCTCCTTCAGGAAGAAATTTTATGGGTCAATGGGAGGAAGATATACAATAATGAGAAGAATTTTATCGGGTCGTTCAGGAAATAAGGGCGTTACCCTGATTACGCTTATTATCGCTATAACGATATTCGCCGTTTTTATAACGGTCTTTTCCTATGTTATGATTGCCAAACATGGGTCCGAAGCCCTTTATGTCCAGTCAACACAGGCTTATGCCATTGCACAGGCAGGCATAGAGTATGGTATTCGATATGCAACGGATAATAGTTCTTGGGTTCCTACTCTTAATACTCCTGTTACTCTTGAAAAAAACTTTGGCGACGGAACGTTTTCGCTCACATACAGCGCAGCTAACGGGCCTGATGACCTCGGGACTGATGCTCCGAGCAAGCTGACATCAACGGGAACTGTCGGTATAGCGGAAAGGAAGATCATATTACAGCGCTTTGCAGGTGTAGTTGCAGGACAGGCGATCACGTTAGACCCAAGTGATCTACCTTATACATCATCATAAGACTCTGATTGAGAAAAACACTTTTTCTCCCAAAACAGATAACCAATTGAGGTTTACTCAATTGCAGATGAGCTATAAATTGACAATTTTTGTCAAATTATTTACTGTAATTTGTAATAATTGGGGCAAGCTCTTAGCTCTTAGCTCTTAGCTCTTAGCTCTTTGCTCTATGCTCTTAGCTCTATCATCAAGTTAGAATATATTATTCCGCTTCTACTCTGGCACGAATATTGCGTCATTTGTTAGTAGATCGGAGTTTAATCACTGGTTGTTTCCTAACTAACAACTCGACCAATCAACCAGTTAGCTATTTAACCATCTTTTAATAAAGGAGGTGAAAAACAATGAAGAATTTATCAGCAATTTCAAAAAAAGGCATCATAGTTATTTCTGCTGTAAGTATGATCATGGCAGGGGCTTTTGTGGCTCTCTTGCCCTCTACTTCGCGAGCATGCGGAGGTGGCGATGTTGGAGACTACACTTCTTATGTTCATGTCCCTATCCTCAACAATACCGGAAAAACTATGATCATATTCAAGATGTTCATCGATGGCCCAGATGTCGGGATTTATAAGATGCATTCTTGGACAAAGGAATTAAGAGTAAAAGCGATCACTTTTGGTGGAGTAAGTTATTACACAGCAGCAGTAGGTTCGACGGTCGACAGCCACTGCCACAGGTATAGTTCGGCTGATGATATTATAGACAAAACCATCACCCTTGATACGGTTGGTGGTATTGCCGGCTATCCATTCGAAGACTCAAAGATCGAATGTAAAATTGCATTTGATGTGGTCGAGGCCGATCTCTCAGGGGACTATACTATAATACTCCATTTCAGGTTCGACAACGACGAAGTGGGAACAGAACGGACGAACGAGATAACATTTACTCTCTAAAAGACTCCATAACCTCTCTCCTTTAAAAGCCTGCAAGGCTGCCGGTGCTTTTGCTTCCAGCGGCCTTAGGGCAGTGCTTGTAGTTTGATGTTTGGTTCATGACTATTCGACCATCTTGTATTAAGGAGGTGAAAAAGAATGAAAAATTTATCAGCAATTTCAAAAAAAGGCATCATATTTATTTCTGCTGCAATTATGATCACAGCCGGGGTTTTGATAGCTCTCTCGCCCTCTACTTCGCGAGCAATGACCGGAATGACCGGAACGAGCGGCGACGGAGGAAAAATGGGAAACCCCGGATGGGGCAGCGTAAGGACAAGTGGTAGCGGCGGCGATATTCATGTGCCCATCCTTAACAATGCCGGAGAAACGCTAACCATACGCGGGATGTACATCGACACCCCAGGAGCCGATGAATTAAGAGTAAGAACTATCTGTTTTGTTGGAGAAGTGGATAATTCTTATGAGGCAGGATCCAGCGGCTACAGCCAGAGACGCAACGGGCAGACTAGCGAGCCAAATAGAATCATCAGCTTCGATAGCGATAACTATTATGGATTCGAAAACGCAAAAGTGGAATGTCAAATTACATTTGACAATGACCCCCTTCCTCCAGGAATATACACTATAGAATACTATTTCAGGTTCGAGGGAGATACAGAAGATCGGATGAACGAGGTAACATTTAATCTCTAAAAGACTCGGTATTCCCATAACCTCTCTTCCCCAAAAGACCTCCAAAGGCTGCCGGCGCTTTTGCTTCCAGCAGCCTTCAGGCCCACTTTCTATTCCCATGTATAATAAGAACCTTAAGGCTGGTTATTAACTAAGCTGTTTTATATACTCAGGAAAAGCCAATACTTTGTTTGCCTCAATTGCTAAGCCCTGCATTTTTTCCTTTACTAACTTGCGGAATTATTTTAGCTTTTATTTAAGTTACGGAGAGAAGCGGAGCCGGAAGCCTGAGGTTGTCTGATGTTATTGATCCGATTTTTTCTTGACGAGACAATTGCAGCCACTATAATGGCTATATATAGAGACCTTTGCAAAACTATCGTTATTTGTCATTTCGACCAAAGTGGGAAATCTTAAATGACAAAATTCAAAGGTCTCATCTAATCAAGGGGACTGCTATGCAAAAAATACAACAATTCATTCCAATCAGAAGGGCAAAAGATCTACTGCTGGACCTTGTTAGTAACATTAAAGACTCTGATGGCACTATTGCTATCACTATAAATGAGGTGCCTGAGGCTGTGTTGATCAGCATGAAAAAGTTCGAGGGCATGTTGGAGGCATTGGATATCCTGGCCGATGAAAAGGCCTTGGCATCCGTCAGAGAATCTATTCACCAGACTAACCGAAGACAACATGTCCGTTTAGACAAGCGTTTCGTGATCAGCTTTAAAGAAGCAGGATCTTCTGCGGAATACGATATGACAAGCACCAAAGATATCAGTAAAGGCGGGACGTTCTTCTTTTCTAATGTGAATTACCCGGTCGGAACAGAGCTGGAGTTACTTGTTACTTTTCCCTTTAGAAGGGGGAAGGAGCGTGTTAAGGTAGTTTCTACGGCTGTGAATGTAAGAAAGAAAGGTAACTTTTACGCTATTGGCGTGAAATTTATTAAGATGGACAAAACTGTTTTATCTGAACTTTATTCATTTCTTGATAATTTGTAACTATTCAGGTTGGTTAGGCTGTAGGCTAAAGGCTGGCGGTTACTAATTATCTTTGATATTGGTCGAGTGGTTGACCACTCGACTATTTACAGGTCTCTTCCAATTACAGCGATAAAAAAAATTTTGTTAAAATATTTTGAAGAATTACTTGTTCTGTCAATTATTCTCGCCATTGCGATCATCCATTATTTTCTGGTGCAAAAACTTGCTCTGCTCAATTTCTACTATATTCCGGTCCTCTTAGCGGCTGATGCCTATGACGCCATGATTACAGACAGGTCGTATCGAGCCGGAATGACTCCGTGGAATGCACTAAAAGAACTTGAAAAAGGAGCCGGCACGCAATTCGATCCCGAGGTCGTCAAGGCGCTTAAAGAAATAAAATCTCACGAGTTAAGAAATGAATAAAGGAAAAAGAAGAGATTATGCAAACCGGTAATGGTATAGAAAAAAGACAATATGTCCGTTTAGAAGAAAGAAGACAATATGTCCGCTTAGGCATGAGTGTAATGATCAGCTATAAAGAAGCAGGGTCTTCTGAGGGATACGATATGACAAGCACCAAAGATATCAGTAAAGGCGGGACGTTCTTCTTTTCTAATGTGAATTACCCGGTCGGAACAGAGCTGGAGTTACTTGTTACTTTTCCCTTTAGAAGGGGAAAGGAGCGCGCTAAGGTAATTGTTAAAGTTCAGAATGTAATAAAGAAAGATAAATTTTACGGTATTGGTGTGAAGTTTATTAAGATTGATAAAATTGTGTTATCTGAACTTCATTTATTTATTGATGAGCTTAAACAAAAAATGGGTTAGAATAACAAACGAGAAATATTATAGCCCTTGACAAACCAGACAGACTCTGGCAGATGATGTAAAAAATTGACATGTTCTTAATCATCCCGGAACACGGTTAAAATCCGTGGCGGTCCCGCCGCTGT
>JAHIKR010000113.1 GCA_018897415.1 Pseudomonadota bacterium | reverse complement strand
GTAAAAACGCGCCAGCAGTAATTTTGGCGAAACATTCTCAGGATCCTGGCTGATCAGGGTCTTGTATTCATCCTCAGCCGCTGAAAGATTACCCTCTTTTTCCAGAATCTGAATCATAAGAACTCTGGCTTCTTTATTTTTCTTATCTCTTGCCAGTAAATCCTGAAGCATGTTTCTGGCCCCTGACATATCGTTGCGCTTCATTCTCATAGCGGCAAGCATCAGAATGGGCGCATGCTTCTCAGGTTTTCTCTCTATGATCGACGTCAGAATAGCTTCCGCCGCCTCCTCTTTTTGATCTACCATAAGACAGGTGGCTTTCAACAAAATGGCCTCTTCATGATCCGGATCCTTTGTTAGAGCAAAATCCGCCTTTTCCAAAGCCTTATCATTCTGTCTGGCTGCCAGCATAATTTTTCCAAGAGCCACCTGTGCATCCAGCAGGTCAGGGTCAAGCTCAACTGCCTTAGACAGAATATTGTAGGCGCCTTTCCAGTTTTTTTCCTGCAATTCCACCATCCCGAGCATATAATAACCTTCTGCAAAGTCATTATCTATCTGCAGGACGTTCTTGAACTCCAGCCGCGCCTTTACGTACTCTCCTTTTTCATAAAGAGTCTTTCCTCTCTCAAAAAACCTCATCTTCTTTTCTTCAGGGCCATCGCACCCCAACATTGCGGCTGTTGTAAGTATGATGAATAGAACAACAATAAGTCTTCGAAAAATCATGATTCTTACCTCTCCGGCTTTATCTAAGATTTTTTTCTGACACGGGTCGCCTTCAGCAACACACAGACCCGCCTGCCATGCGTTGTAATTGCGTTGACATAGTAAAAGCACGTTTGTAGGCACTCCATTATAATACTTCGTTAAATCCATACAAAGGCATTGCGGGCAGGTTACACAGATTATATTTTGCCTTGATTCTTCCTACCTTCAGCCTTCAGCCTTCAGCCTTCAGCCTTCTACTTCCGTGTCTAAATACTTTTTCTTTTTCAGTTCTTCCCTTTCACCTTCAGCCTTCAGCCTTTTACCTTCAGCCTTTTCCCTTTCACCTTCTGCCTTTAGCCTCAAACATCTTATATTCCGGCTTCAGCCGGAGCAGGAACTCTTCACAGGGAATGCAATGTATGCCTTTAATTATCAGACTTTCTTTGCCTCGGTACAGAAAACATGCCTCTGCTTCCGGGTAGTCATGCTTGAAATTGACCAGGCCATTAAGCATTTTGGAATGTATTTTATCAGTGTTCTTGACCTCACAGGCACAGAATGTGTCAGGTCCGTAAACAACCAGATCAACCTCTACGCCGGACTTTGTCCGCCAGAAATACAAATTATCAGAACCACCGCGGTAACTTATCCAGGCTCGCAAATGCTGGACAACCAGACCTTCCAGGGCAGCTCCGTCAATTTCACTGGGGCTGTCAAGTGGGCCGGAGGGCCGTAATGCCCTGAATACTCCGGCATCAAAAAAGAAGATCTTGGGATGGGCAGAAAGGTGACGCTTAGCTCTTTTGGAAAAAACAGGAACCATGAAGGCCAGCATCAGGTCTTCGAGAATCGCAATATAACCTTCAACTGTCTTCCTTTTAACCTGGCAGTCTCTGGCAACATCGGAAATATTCAGTACAGAACCATGTGAAAAGCTGATCGACTCAAGAAAACGGTTAAAGGAACCAATATTCCTGACCAGACCTTCAAGCTGTACTTCTTCTCTAATGTAAAGTCCCGTATAGGCAGACAAGCTTTCTTTTTTATCAGGAGAGTCAATGACCAAAGGGACAAGGCCTGTTGTAAGCGCTTCAGGCAGTGAGAATGAACTGCCAAGTTCGGCGGCCATGAACGGATGCATCGATCTGAACAGCGCCCGACCGGCTAACAGATCAACACCGGCACGTTTTAATTTTCTGGCGCTGGAACCGGTCAGAATAAACCGCAGATCTTTTCTTTGTTCAATAAGCTGATGAACAACATCTAAAAGCTCAGGCACTTTCTGGATCTCGTCGATGATGATCGTGCTTCCGGCAGATAGTGCGGCGCAGATATCTTTTAAACGTTCCGGTTTTGCGGAGAAACTTCTAAAAGCATCCGGCGACAGAAGGTCGATGTAATATGCCTTGGGGAATTGCTGCCTGATCCAGGTGGATTTGCCGGTCCCCCGAGGACCGAACAGAAAAAAAGTTTGTCCCGGGTCATGGAAAAAACGATCTATTGTTGCCATTTTTCCCTCCTTTATGGCCTTTTGAGCGCCACAATAGCGACACTCTTTGGGCGTGTCAAGGAAAATAGCTTTTTACTCCCCTTCATGGCAATCCGTGTCTTAGATTTCTTCTGACACAGGTCGCCTTCGGCAACACACAGATTATATTTTTCCCTTTTACCTTTCCGCTTCCCTTCCTTACTGTTCACCATTCACTGCTCACTATTCTCTACCGCTTTCAGCCTTCCGCCTTTTACCTTCTCTGCTTTCAACTTTTTTTGCCTTACATCCTCAAGCGAAGTGCTCCTTACTCCCTTCCGCCTTTCACTTCCGTGTCTAATATTTTTCTTTTTGAGTTCTTCCCTTTCACCTTCAGCCTTTAGCCTTCAGCCTTTCACCTTCAGCCTTCTCTGCTTTCACCTCTCAGCCCTTCCGCCTTTCACCTTCAGCCTTCAGCCTTTCACCTAAAACACAAGCCCTCTCACAGCAATGACTCCCAGGGCGGCTATGGTAGCCAGCCCAAATCGGTCCAGCCTTCCCCGGAGCTCAGGCATAAGCACATCATAGCTAAAGAAAAAGACTATTATTTTTGCAGCCAAAAGGCCCATGTGATAGCTTTGGATATGTTCGTCCGGCAGGTTCGGCACCACCAGCGCGATAAAAAGGATCAAAAAGTCCATAGGAGTGATCTTGAATCCAGTTGTTCTTCTGGATAATTTAAGCGTGAAGATCACAAAGAGTGCCAGGACTCCAAACGAAAAGTTATAAAGCTGCCTAGCCTGCCCGTTCATCCAGGTCGCCATATTTGCTTCGCCCAGATATATCACAAAGATAACCATAAGGTATATGGTGAGTCGGAGCGCACCTGCCATCCATTGCTTTCTGGCAAGCTGGGTAACAAGGAGCATGACCCCAAAAGCTATTGCAGAAAACGAAAGATACACCGGTATGGTCTTGGGAAGAAAACAGGAAAAGAACATGAGAGCGATAAACAATAAACAAGCCATCCTGAAAAAAACTTTGATAAAAACCTGTTTCTCCTTTAGTTCCTTTAGCTTTCCCTTGATTACCCTGTCCAGAAGATCATATCGTTTGAACTTAAAATCCGACCTGTCCGCTATGATAAGACCAAATAAAATAAGACCGGAAAAAATAATATAACCGAATAGTAGAAGCCATTCAGAATAAAACCTGAGAAGAAAAGCAGCGCTGACGAGAAAAGCCTGTATGATGTAAATCGTAAAGACAGCCTCTGTATGAAAAAGACCCAGCCTGATGAGCTTGTGATGGATGTGATTTTTATCTGCCATAAAGAGCGACCTCCCTTTAGCTGCCCGCTCGCACATCACAGTTACTGTATCAAGTACTGGAAACCCTAAAAGGATCAGAGGTAAAAGTGGGCTAAGGGGTGTATTTCCCTGGGTGAGCCCCAGTGAGAGAGTTATGGCCGAAAAACCAAGAAACTGGCTTCCGGTATCTCCCATAAACACAGTTGCAGGATATGTATTGAATCTGAGGAATCCAAAAATCGCCCCTGTTATTGCTACCGACAGCAGGGCAATGACGGTATTTCCTCCGTAATAGGCCAGGTATGCTATACACAAAAAGCTCAGAATACATATGCCGCCCGCAAGACCGTCCAGACCGTCAGCAAGGTTAATCGCGTTTGTCACCCCAATAATAACGAAAAGAGTCAACGGTATCGCTAACAGGTCGGGAAGCAGCACGCCCTCCGGAAGAAGCATACCCAAAGACTTGATCTTTACTCCTCCATAGACAATCACAACAAGGGCCGCAGCAATCTGACCAGCAAACTTGGCCCTGTATCCCAGGTCTTTAAAATCATCAACCAGCCCTAAAAACACTACGATACCTGCGCCGATTAAAAGCGCTATCGCAAAATTATCTGCCGGCGTCCACAAAAGAACAGGAATAAGCACACCCAATGTCATAGCAATCCCACCGCTCTTTGGCATAGGGCGAGCATGGACCTTCCTGTCGCCAGGATAGTCCAAAGCCTGCATCTTGATTGCCAGTCTCCTGAAAACCGGCATCAGGGCGATGGTGATGAACATGGATATAAGTAATGTAGAAAAATAAATCATAAAACCGATTCGTTAAATTGTTAAATCACCGATGATCCACCGGCTATGCCGTTTCAGGCGTTAATAAAAGACTATAAATCAGACAGGATTTACAGGCCTGCCCTGGTGCTATCCGGTTTAATTTAGATATTAAGCCCGCCCTGGTGCTGTGCAACACACTGACTGGCCTACTGTATTTCCTGTTGGAACCGGAAAATCAGCTCACTTAAGTCTATATACCGGTCTGGGCCAG
>JAHIKR010000112.1 GCA_018897415.1 Pseudomonadota bacterium | reverse complement strand
CCTATATAATATCCTTGAAAACGATGTTATCCCAGCTTTTTATGAAAGAAAGAACGGAGCCTGTCCAGCCAGATGGCTTAAAATGATGAAAGAGTCGATTAAGATGGCTATGGAAAATTTTTGCAGCCTGAGAATGGTAAGCGAATATAGAGATCGTTTTTATATTCCAGCTATTAAAAGATTAAATGAACTCTTAAAAGATGATGCTAGAAAAGCTAAGAAAATGGCTGCACAGCGCGAACGGCTCCGTAAATTCTGGAGTGGTATTAGAATTGAGCAGCCTGTCGGAGATGAAGAAGGTCCATTCCGTGTGGGAGACACCTTTGATGTAAATGTTATTGCGAATCTGGGAGAACTTAGCCCGGAAGAACTTGAAGTGCAGTTGATGTACGGCACATTAAAATCTATAGACAAGCTGTCTGAAACCAATGTTGTCCAGATGAAGGTGCTTGAAAACCGGGGCAGGGGAGAATACCTTTATAACTGCAAAGTAACCTGTGGTGTTGCAGGCAGATATGGTTTTACCGCCAGGATAATATCAAAGGGAGATGACTGGATAAAACATGCTCCAGGCTTAATTACCTGGACTTAAAGGACTAAAGGACATGAAAAAGGCTTCAGTTAATCCGCGTATTCTTATAGTTACCCCGGAAGTAACCTATCTGCCACAAGGGATGGGCAATGTCGCGAATTATCTTGTTGCCAAGGCGGGCGGACTGGCGGATGTATCTGCTGCATTAATTAGCGCCCTCTTTGACCAGGGGGCTGATGTACATGTGGCTATTCCTGATTACCGTGAAATATTCAATGCCCAAAACGCTTCCATTTTAGGGAAAGAACTGAGTTCCATTCGAAAAAAAATGCCCAATGAAAGGATTCATCTGGCTGAAGACAGAGCTTTTTTCTACATTAACCGAATCTATTCCGGTTATGAGTGGGAAAATTCGAAAATTGCCCTGGCATTTCAGCGAGAGGTTATAAATAATATTATTCCCAATGTTCATCCCGATCTTATCCATTGTAATGACTGGATGACAGGCCTTATCCCTGCCATGGCCAGGCAATTAGAGATTCCATGTCTTTTTACTGTCCACAATATTTACACCGTAAAAAGTCCTCTGTTTGATATTGAGGACAGGGGGATTGATGCCGCATCTTTCTGGCAATATCTTTTTTATGAATATTTACCCACCTCCTATGAGGAAACCAGAGGGTCTGCTCTCATTGATTTTCTTACAAGTGGAATTTTTGCTGCCCACTTTGTAAATACAGTAAGCCCGACATTTTTGAAGGAGGTAGTGGAGGGATTGCATCATTTTATTGAAGGGCGCCTGCAAAGGGAGCTGGCAAATAAATTTCATGCAGGATGTGCTGCAGGGATACTCAATGCACCTGATCCCTCTTTTAATCCTTCAACCGACGAGGTTCTGGTTAGTCGATACAGCTCAAAAAATCATTATACGGGTAAACAAGAAAACAAGCGCTTCCTGCAAAATGCATTAGGACTTATTCAGGATGTAAATGCACCAATATTTTTCTGGCCTTCACGTCTTGATACAGTTCAAAAAGGTTGCCAGCTACTATCAGACATACTTTATGATGTTGTTTCCCTTTTCTGGGAGCAGAATCTTGAAATCATCTTTGTAGCAAATGGAGATTTTCAGAGACATTTTAGAGATATAGTAGAGTTCCACGGCTTACATCAGCGGGTTGCTATCTGCGACTTTGATGAGCGTCTGGCACGAATAGCTTATGGAGCCTCAGATTTTGTTCTAATGCCTTCACGCTTTGAGCCTTGCGGTCTTCCTCAAATGATTGGACTTTTATATGGATCTCTTCCAGTGGCTCACGATACCGGAGGAATACATGACTCTGTAGTCCACATGGATATTGATAATGATACAGGCAACGGCTTTCTTTTCAAAACCTTTGATTCCAACGGACTGTTGTGGGCCATCAAGCAGGCAATGCTTTTTTATAATCTTCCGCAAGAGATTAAAGCACGGAAGATAGAGAAGATAATGACGGAAAGCGTTGCTTCCTTCAATCATTCGGTTACAGCGCGCAAATACATAGATCTTTACGAAAAAATGTTGGAACGACCGCTTATAACTAATCATTAATAATGCCCATGCCGCCTCAAGCCATTACTTTACAAGCCCTTATAGATAATGATCCATATCTTAAGCCTTATGAGAAAGCTCTTAAAAGAAGACTTGAGCGTGTTTTTGATGCTGAAAATAAGCTTACTAAGGCAAAGATAAGCCTGGCTGATTTTGCTTCAGGCCATGAGTACTTTGGTCTGCATTTTAGAGAAGGCAAGTGGATTTTCAGGGAGTGGGCTCCAAATGCTACAGCAGTTTATCTGGTTGGCGATATGACAGAATGGCTGGAAAACAGAGAGTTTGCGTTGGAGCGTATCAATGGAGAAGGTGTGTGGGAAATCCATATGCCTGAAGGAGCTTTAAAGCATGGCGACCTGTATAGACTTCGAATTCACTGGAAAGGCGGAGAAGGCGACCGTATTCCTGTCTATGCAAGACGGGTGGTTCAGGATCCAGAAACATTGATTTTTAATGCTCAGGTGTGGTTGCCGCCATTCCCATATAAATGGCAATGCAAAGATTTCCGGCGTTATTCAGGAGCCCCTTTTATTTATGAGGCTCATGTTGGTATGGCGCAGGAAGAAGAGAAGATTGGTTCTTATTGGGAATTTACCACAAAAATTCTTCCGCGCATAATTGCGGCCGGTTATAATACTCTTCAGCTTATGGGAATACCCGAGCATCCTTACTATGGATCATTTGGATACCATGTTTCCAGCTTTTTTGCTGCGTCTTCAAGGTTTGGAACACCAGAGGAATTAAAGGAGCTTGTTGATACAGCCCATGCCTCGGGAATGACAGTAATCATAGACCTTATCCATTCACATTCAGTGTCAAATGAAGTTGAAGGGCTCAGCCGTTTTGATGGCACTTTATACCAGTACTTTCACAAGGGGCCTCGCGGTCATCACTATGCCTGGGATTCCAAGTGTTTTGACTATGGAAAATATCAGGTCCTTCACTTTCTTCTTTCCAACTGCAGGTTCTGGCTGGATGAGTACCATTTTGACGGCTTTCGATTTGATGGGATTACCAGCATGCTGTATCATCATCACGGCCTGGGGAATGCCTTTACTTCATATGAACAGTATTTTGACGACAGCGTTGATGAAGATGCACTGACCTATCTTACACTGGCCAACAAGGTTATAAAGGACGTCCGCCCAGATGCAATTACTATTGCAGAGGATATCAGCGGTATGCCGGGATTGGCTGCTTCCCTGTCTAAGGGAGGAGTAGGGTTTGACTACCGCTTTGCAATGGGTATTCCTGATTACTGGATCAAACTTGTCAAGCATGTGGCTGATGAAGACTGGCCTCTGAGCTACCTGTGGTACGAACTGAACAATAGAAGAAGAGATGAAAAGACCATCAGTTATACTGAATCTCACGACCAGGCACTTGTGGGTGATCAGACTGTAATATTCAGACTTATCGGCTCAGAGATGTACAGATATATGAGTGTGCATGATAATAACGTTATTGTCGACAGAGGAATTGCTTTGCACAAGCTAATCCGCCTGATTACCCTGGCCACAGCAGGAAATGGCTATCTCAACTTTATGGGTAATGAATTCGGGCACCCTGAATGGATTGATTTCCCGCGTGAAGGAAATGCCTGGTCATACCACTATGCACGGCGTCAGTGGCATCTTGTAGATGATTATAACCTGAAATATCATTTTCTTGCTCGTTTTGATCGGGAGATGATATCACTGGCAAAACGATTCAGGCTGCTGGAGTCTGAGGGGCCGGTTCTGTTGAGGGAACATTTTGAGGACAAACTTATAGCATTTACAAGGGCAGGCCTTTTATTCATTTTCAACTTTCATCCATCTTGTTCACATAACAATTACTGTTTTGAGTCACCTCCGGGAAAGTACCGTATGATTTTTGATAGTGATGCCAAAGAGTACGCTGGACATGGCCGATTGATGAAAGAGCAATGTCATGTTACCCTTAATGATAAAGCCGAGGGGAGAAATAGTAACTGGTTGAGCCTGTATCTTCCAACCCGTACAGCAATTGTGCTGCAACCAGAAACCACCTGACGCATTCATATTGCGGATTTTTCATCACTCATCAAGCACTTCCCTCATCTTTCTCAAAAGATCATCTGGTGAAACCGGTTTTGGAATAAAGTTTATTCCTTCTTCAAGAATCCCTTTTTTATCTATAAGATCCGTGGCATATCCGCTTGTAAAGATGGCCTTGATCTCAGGGCATAACTCTTTTATCTCATCAAAAGCCATTTTGCCGTTCTTTTTCGGCATTATTACATCAAGGATAACAAGATCTATTTTATTTTTCTTAAATAAAGTGACCGCATCTTCTCCATCCACAGCCTCTATGACCTTATAACCAAACCGGTCAAGTATAGCTTTGATGATGGTTCTCACCACCTCATCGTCTTCTGCCACAAGCACTGTTTCTGTGCCGCCTTTTGGAGGGGGAAGGGTTTCTGCTTCGGTTTCTTCAATCGAAGATTTGATTACGGGAAGATATATCTTGAATGTTGTGCCCTTGCCGGGTTTGCTTAAGACATCTATAAAGCCGTTGTGCTGTGTGATTATCCCGTATATTATGGACAAACCGAGTCCTGTGCCTTTTCCCAAAACTTTGGTTGTAAAAAAGGGCTCAAATATTTTTTTTCTTGTCTCTTCATCCATACCGATGCCTGTATCCGCAACAGAAATAAGACAATACCTGCCAGGCTTAATATCATAACCATGTGTCTTTATAAAATGACTGTCCAACTCCACAGACTCTGTGCTTATACTTAACAGTCCTCCTTCAGGCATGGCATCTCTTGCATTTGTAACAAGATTCATAAGAACCTGCTCTATCTGGCTCCTGTCTGCCATGATAGTCAAATTTTTATCGGCAAGCATCGTCCTAAGCTCGATATCCTCGCCAATGAGCTGCAACAAAAGTTTTTCTATATTCACTATAATCTCATTCAGCCTCAGTGGTCTTGGATGAATTATCTGTTGCCTGCTAAAAGCAAGAAGGCTCTGGGTTAATTGAGCGGCCCTTTGGGATGCGCCAAGTATCTGATCCACATCAGCCTGCAACGGATCATCCTCACTTATGCGTATCTGCATGATGTTTGAATAGCCTATTATGGCGGTGAGGATGTTATTAAAATCATGCGCAATACTTCCTGCAAGCCGGCCGACAGCCTCCATTTTCTGGGCCTGCCGAAGCTGGTCTTCGAACTTTTTCTTTTCTTCCTCGGCCTGCTTTCGCTCGGTGATGTCGGTTAAAGCACCCACAATCGAGATGGTTTTCCCGTTTTCAACGATGGGCACTTCACGAACTTCCACCCACACTATTTTCCCGCTTTTATGGACTAATTCCAGTTCGTAGGGCGCTTGGGTTTTACCGGTTTTAATCGCTTTTTCTGTTCGTTGAAATCCCTCTTCATTTATCGGATTATCAGAAGCAAGTTCAGTCCATTTAACCATTGCTTCTTCTGGTTTATATCCAAGGATATCGTGCACTTGAGGGCTAAGATATGT
>JAHIKR010000111.1 GCA_018897415.1 Pseudomonadota bacterium | reverse complement strand
CTGATCTGGTCAAGTAAAAATGGACACCCGGTTAAGCTGCTTTTGCCAATGTAAAATTCTTCTCATAATCGTTCGGATTCTTGTATCCCAAGTAAGAATGCAGACGATTACTGTTATAAAACATCTCGATATACCGGATCACATCACTTCTACCATCGCTCCTGGTACGAATAAATGATATCAGAGGTCCATTCGGTTTTTAAACTGTGAAAGAAACTCTCTGCAACTGCATTATCCCAGCAATCGCCCTTTCGACTCATGCTGCAGATCGTGCCATAGGCATTCAAAAGCTTCTGGTAATCATTACCGGCATATTGGCTGCCGCGATCAGAATGATGCATCAATCCCTTTCCAGGCTTTCGCCGCCAGTAAGCCATCAAAAGAGCTTCCGTGGCAAGCGATGCCTTCATATGGCTGCTAATGGCCCAACCGACAATTTTCCTCGAATACAGGTCGATTACCACAGCCAGATACAGCCAGCCTTCCATTGTCCACAGATAGGAAATGTCGCTGCACCACACGGCGTCGGGTCGATCCGCCTGAAAATTCCGATCCAGAAGATTAGGCGCCACCGGCAGATTATGCCTGCTGTCCGTCGTTATTTTAAACTTCTTGCGATGCTTTACAAATACACAGGCTTTTTTCATCAGGCTGCGGGCACGATACCGGCCCACATCATGCCCCTGAGAACGGAGTCTTTCGGACGTTCTGCGGGAACCATACGAACGTCTGGTTTCTCCGTTGATCTGCCGAACCTTTGACATCAATTCGAAATCCTTATCTATTTTTATATCATGGCTCATTTTCAAATATCGATAATATCCGCTCCGGCTGACTTCCATAACCCTGCACAATACGGTTACGGGATAGACCTTCTGTTGCTGCCGGATAAAGTCGTATCTTACATTGACTCTTTGGCAAAGAAGGCCGCGGCTTTTTTTAATATTTCATGCTCCATTCTAAGCCGCTTATTTTCTTTTATCAGCCGATTCAATTCCTCTTTTTCCGGTGTCATATGGCCTTTGCCGGGAAATGAATGGTTGCTGTCTTCTTTAAACCGGTTTACCCAGTGCCGCAGAACATTAGGATGGATCCCGAGGTTCCTGGCAGCTTCTGCAGCCTTGTAACCTTGCTCGGTTACCAGTTTAACAGCATCGATTTTAAATTGTTTCGAGTAGATCTTTTTCTTCTTTGTCATTTTACACCTCCAAAAGTTTTATTCTTATAACACACTTTTCGAGGTGTCCACTATACCTGTACCACTTCATTTCTTATAGCTTTTTTTACCCTCTTTCATCTTTTGCTGAGCCGGTTATTACAATCAATGCTGACAAACAGATTCAATTTGCCGAACACTACTTTCGTGCCGGGGAATATTTCAGAGCTATCGGAGAGTACAAACGGTTTATCTACTTTTTCCCTGATGATCAGAGGCAGGAACTTGCAATGTATAAAATTGGATTGTCTTATTTTAACGGGGAAAAATTTCAAGAAGCAATTGATGCCTTTAACGAACTTTTAACCAAATTTCCTGCGACCAGTTTTAGAACAGAAGTTAGATTCAGGATAAGTGAATGTTTTATTAAACTAAAGGACTATCTCAAGGCAATTGGGAACCTTAATGATATCGCATTTACAGCCGAAAATATAGATATTGCTGATCAGGCATATTATAGACGTGGATGGATATATCTTGAAATGTCCCGGTGGGAAGAGGCTGAAACTTCTTTTAGACTAATTAGCAAGAAAAACTGGGATAAAGGTCGACTGGAAAGTCTTTCTCATGAGATGAGCAAGAAAAAAGACTTAAAGAGTAAAAGTCCGACGGCCGCGGGAATTCTTGCTATTATTCCCGGCGCAGGCCATCTTTACTGTGAAAGATATAAAGATGCAGCCATAGCATTTATTCTTAACAGCGCCATGATCTATGCTGCCTATGAGGCATTTGACAATAACCTGGATGCTCTTGGCGGCATTATAACCTTTTTTGAACTTGGCTTTTACTCCGGCAACATCTATAGTGCTGTAAACTGCGCCCACAAATACAACCGCAATGCCAATAAGAATTTTTTTGAATATTTGCGGCAAAATTCACGAATAAATCTCGGACTTAGTCCTGGTCAGGAAAAAGAGAAAGCAGCAGCGCTTGTATTATCTTATAATATTACATTTTAAGAGACCTTTGCAAAACGCCCCCTTTTGCCCAATTAGCGCTAAAGCTTCACTTCGTGCCGGCGTCAGACTCTTTACTTATTTGTTACTTGCTGCAGGCGGCCAAAGGTAATAAAAACCCGTACGAAGGGAAGTTATGGAGTCCAGCATGCCCAGATCAATTAGTGACAATCCTTGGCTCCCGAACCTGGTGGTAGATGTATTATATATATTGTCGTTTGGGTATCTGGTTCTGCGATAAACTATTACTTTGCAGTCTTCATTAAGTCCAGCCAATTCCTGGGCTTGCATGATAGCGTCGTTTAAATATCCAATTTTATCCACAAGCCCCAGTTGTAAAGCCTCGTTTGCGAGATATACTCGTGCAGTAGAGATATTAGATAAAATATTTTGATCAATTTTTCGGTGTTTGGCAACAAGATTTAAGAATCTTCCACTCAATTCATCAATAAGGTCCTGGAAAATTTTGTCCTCTTCTTCAGTACTCTCTCGAAAAGGAGAGCCCATGTCCTTGTTTTGACCGGACTTGATCACCTCGATGTCCAACCCAATTTTTCCCATAATATTGATCAGTTCTGGCCGTATGAAAATTACACCTATAGAACCTGTGATAGTTGTCGGGTGAGCTATAATCAAATCAGAGGGGAGGGAAACATAGTAACCTCCTGATGTAGCTATGTCCATCATGGCAGCAACGACTTTGGTCCCTGTTCGTTTCTTGTAAGCCATTATTTCGTGATAGAGAATATCGCTTGCGGTAGTGGAACCACCCGGCGAATCGATTTTCAGGAGAACTGCTCTTACTTCCTCGTCTTTTTCAGCCATCCTGAGCTGTGAGACAATTTCCTGTACCATGCTTGGCATGTCGTAAAGCATGCCTTTCTTAGTATTATCCGAGATAATTCCTCTAACCGGGATAATTAATACTTTACCTTTTTCTTTGCCTTGAAGAGTGAACTCTTGAAGTGGAGCTGAAGCGTCGGTAAAGAGCTTTATATTAGGAGCCCCACATCCATTTATAATAATAAAACCAGCTATAAGAATGATAATAAGATGTATTCGCATAGATATAGACTCCTGCAATTTTATGGATACTCCAAAGATGTTTCAACCCAAGCTGAGCGTTTCAAATTGTGCCAAAAATATATTAAAGAAACAATACAAAATAAATTCTAAACACATAGTGTAATCTCCCTCAATGTATTTCCTATCCTATGAGGCGCTCATTTCTATTAAATTATAATACCACTCTGTTTCTTTTTCAACATGTTGTTCAAAAAGAACTGCAAAATTTTAGTATTAAACTTATTCGCTTGACGCACAACAATCAATTTTCTATTATTTTTATAAACAATATACCTATATCAAAGGAGGTTGATTTGAAGTCTAAAATATTACCGGCCATTGTGCTTGCAATTATTTTTACCATCAGTGGTTGCGCATATGTCAATATTAGGACTCCATTTGATATAGATCTTAACAGAACTGATTTGGGCTCAAAAAAGGGGATTGCCACAGCTTATAGCCTTTTGTGGCTTGTATCCTGGGGAGATGCCAGCTATGCTGCTGCTGCCAAAAATGGTGATATAACGGTTCTGAAACACGCGGACCAGCATACAATGATAGTCTTGTTTGGGTTGTATTACAGGTGGCGAGTTGTAGTTTACGGTGATTGATATGGCAGAGGAGAAAGAACAGTGTCAAGTAAAAGACTTATTGTCTTTGTATGCCTTCTTCTATCCCTTTTTATTCTTGCCGGGTGCTTAACCTTTGGAAGGATGGGCAGTGGTTCTCTGGAAGGATATGTGTTTAAATTTGTCAGGGTTCCGTTGACAATAAATTTAGATAACACGCCCTCCACGATCTTTCAAGCAAGTGGTAAGATTCTCAAAATAAAGGAGCCTTTTTCCGGCTATAACTTTTATGCTGAATTTAACTCCAATGCTATTGGAGATGTTGCAAGGAAGCATGGGCTGAAAAAGGTTTATTTTGCTGATATGGAGATATTCAGTATCTTTGGAATATTTGGATACAAGGAAGTGCATATATATGGGGAATAAAAACAAGAGAATTTTTTATCGTTTTTATTCTTCCTACTATATGATATGTTATTATTGCGCTATCCTGAATTGTAAGTTCTTCCCAGAAATATAGGGTTGTCCATTTTAATCGGTGAAAGTCAAATAATAATTTGAAGTGATAACTAAAAGTTAAGGAAGCAAAATCAATGAAAGACGAAAAGGGACTATATTATCATCCTTTCCCTCAAAATAAAAAAGTCCGCGTGTATGTGAGTGGATCAGAAAAGGATATATATTTCAGGCTCTGGAATTCAGATGACCCTGATCTCTGGACAGATCACAGATGGGTGCCTTACGATGCAATCAAACAGGCTGCAAACATGTATAAAGGCAAAGACTTTGATCCAAACAGCGCTTACGATATTGAAATAGGAAAAGAACTGATTAAGGAAGATAATAATTCATAAAATAATAAAAACAGCAGGCGGTATTATAATAACTCTGAAAGATCAAGATTGTTGACAGGCAATTGCCTTTGTTTAACAAATCGATTAATAATAATTCCGTGGCTTTTCCCGAAATTCATAATTTTTCCAGGATTAAATTTTCCTCCTAAATAGGCCTTCCTAAACCCGGATTTTTCCAGCAAATACAGGATAAAGCTCATATGCCCGGAATAACCCGTGTCATCGAGCTGCTGCAGTTTAGATATTGTATAGTCAGCTAATTCTATAGCCTGACGATGG
>JAHIKR010000005.1 GCA_018897415.1 Pseudomonadota bacterium | reverse complement strand
GAACAGAAACAGCATACAAGGCCAAGTTTCCGGGTGAGTTAGCACAACATAACGAAGCCCAGGGTTCAGGAGATACGGTAAATGCTGCGGTCGCATAGTGACAGTTCATGTTCTTATCCGGGGAGATCTGCTCGACGTGGGGTCGTTTTATACGGCAGCGCCCTGTGTGGCAACATACAGGGTGATCGAGCAGGAGTCAGCAGAGGCCATAGTAGGCGTAGGAAACCACCTCTCATGGTGGCGTGGTGGCTGGAAACGAGCTCGGTGAATAGAAAAAACCGGGAGATCTTATCCCGCCGAAGGGCCAAACCCGAAGTATGGGGAATAGTCCATATGTGCTCCGTAACGCGATGAACCCGACTGGGTGAGCGAAAATTTTGGGGCGTGTCATAAGGTATGCTATTCCTCAAGTATCAACTTGCAGTTGCCGCCTTCTTTTCAAAGAACTGTAAATTATATTTTAACCGTCTATGGTCCGTTAGTCTTTGGGAACTGCCCGGTGCGGACTCGCAAGCCGTGGTGTTGTGGGGGCCGTGGGAGAAAAACCCCCGGCTACCCTGTTAGATTTTTTCTTACTTCACTATATTACTTTGGATATCACTAAAAAGTATTTTTTCGTAACCTAATGTATCTCTCGGTCTAGATGGCCTCCATGGCGCTTCGTCAGCAGCTTTCACTTCAAAAACAGGCGTTAATGTTACTTTGGTTTTGGAAGCAGATACTTTTTCAACGAAAATATTAACTTTATGCCTACGCCCTGCACTTAAGAAAATCGCTTCTTTAGTAACTAAGAAATCAGTCGATATGCTACCTGAATCTTTATTTTGACTCACTATGGTATATCCTTTTACAGACAATGATTTGGCGACCGCAGCCCATACTGAATTATAACTATTGTCAAAAGTTTTCGATTTTTCTAAATTTGCATAATCCTTTTGAGTAGCAATGTTAAGTTCGGCGACCGAACATCCAAAAACGCTTATGCTTAATACTATTATTAGAAATGTGTGACTTAATAAGCCAGCCTTATTTGTTGATATATTTTTTTTCATATCTACCTCCGTAAAGTTAAAATCCGTGAACGTCTATTGAAACAATAAAGATTTTTATAAATGGACTCGGGCCATATTGTGGTTAATCAATCACCTCCTTTCATAAGAGGACACATATCGTTAAGCAAATATTTTCCCATTTTAAGAATCGCACAATTATTTAACTGCAAAATAATCAAGTCATTCTATTGTTCTGTATATCTCCATAGTATTGAAAATTTATTCGCATCGTTACGCAGTAATCAACTCATTGTCTTTTTCCGTAAGTTGAAGTTTTGACGACAACTCTATCATCGTTTTTCTTGTATCTCAGAAATATTTTCTTGACAAGTTTTTTGTGCTATTTTACTAAATATTTCCGCATATTATTCCATATGGAAAGATATAAAAGATCTGGAGATCTCCATCATGCTTAATATTCCGTTATCTTTACGAGCACAGTTTGAACTACAATGATTTATACACATACGATTAAGAGCCAGACTACTAAAGAAGCAAAAAGCCCGCTCGATTTTTAGGAGGTTTTTCACCCGCCCAGAATCTGGATTCGGACTGTCCCTGAATCCTTTAGCATCTTTTGTATTTCTGTTGGTAAATAGATTTTTTGTTTAAAGACCTATTTTTTTCTTTGAAATGATGACGTACTTGGAAGAGCATATGTCATACCCCCTAAACTGGTTACACCGATTATTTTTCTCTTTTGCATGGCGGATACTACATTTGCCTTAAAACGCTCTGAGGAGAGTGGCGCCTGAAAAATATGGGTTTCCTGTTAATAAGTCGGCATTTAGCGGAATTGCCAATGATGGCATTTTCGCTAAATGGTCGGATAAAGTCCTCTGCGGGACACTTAATCTATTTGCAATCCTTTCTTGTGGCAGACCAAGCCGGTTCATGCGAAATATCTTGAGATCCAGTTCCAACTCGGTTGACGCTCTTAAATCGGCTATATACGCGTCGACTGCCTGCCTTGAACGACCGATTACCTGCCCGATCTCAAAAGATGTCAAACGGGGATTGTTTTCATATGCCCGTCGGGCCGTCGTTTTGGCTTCATCTTCAGTTAACTGGAGAGGGCCTATTGCCTTTTTTGCCGCATACAGCAGGGGATCCAAACCATCCAGCGTTATAATGTGGACCGGTATTTCGGTTGCGCCGATCTCCTTGTAAGCGCTCCATCTGTGGACACCATCCAATATACGATATTTTCCAGTCAGATCAGGATGGGTTTGAACCTCGATCGGATCAAACTTAAAACCATCCCTGATGTTTTCGGCAAACATGGAGACGCGCTTTAGAGAAACCCCTTCTCGTGGGTATATGTCCTCATCCAGGATTATTTGTGTAATGGGAACTGTGCAGGCTGTTTTTGCCATGATGCCACTTTCTGCAATAATCAGGTTTAAATTGATGCAAAAGCGCAGGAACTAAGGTCAAT
>JAHIKR010000110.1 GCA_018897415.1 Pseudomonadota bacterium | reverse complement strand
TCTTGGCCGCTGATACTCAAAACTAATGGGAAAGACAACATCCGGTTTTATACACATTCTGAGACCTTTGAAAAATGTTCAATTTTGTTCAAGTTCAAGGAAGGCGAAAATTTTAAATGCAGGAATACATTGAGTATTTCGAGGCTTAAAATTTGAGTCTGACGCTGGCACGAAGTGAAGCTTTAGCGCTATTTGGGCAAAAGGGGGCGTTTTGCAAAGGTCTCGCAATAACTATTCCAACAAGTCCCCTTAGTCAACAACGTCTCGCAAGCCCTGAAGAGTTATTCAACATAGTCAACAAGATATCCCAGTCCCATAACTGAAACGACAGGTTAGAGCCACGGACAACTTATACTGTAATTGCCAATGGCTCTATCTCATCGAGATTTACGGTTTGCTTGACATGCCAAAGGTTGTAACTATCCTGCATCGCCAGCCAACTTTCAGGAGAGCGCCCCAGCCCCTTGGAAAGCCGCAAGGCCATTTCAGGGCTTACGTTACTCTGACCTTTAATCAGGCGCAAAAAGGTGGATGGCGACACCTTGAGTTTTAAGGCAACGCTGCGATAGCTTATGTTTAGTGGCTCCAAATATACTTCCCGGATAAACTCTCCAGGATGAGGTGGATTGTACATACCCATTAGTGATAATCCTCATAATCGACAACATGTACGTTGCCATCTTGAAATTTAAATGTGATACGCCAGTTTTTGCTTACATCTATTGCCCATAAACCCTTTCTATCGCCCTTCAAGGGATGCAAACGAAAACCTGGCAAGTTGATGTCTTCAATGTTAGTTGCAGTATCCATGGCGATTAAACGCATTCTGAGCTTTTGTTTGTGATATGGCTGAATTCCTGCTACGCTGCCGGTATTGTAAAATTTTTCCAAACCTTTATGCTTGAATGATTTAATCATATTATATATTATACTCTATACTCTATATTGCGCAATACGCAACATGTTTTTAAGGAAAATGCTCTATAAATAGATTGGCTCATTCTTCAAATTGAAATACTTGGAGCTCAATGTCACGGGTGACCTGCCGGGCTTGATGTGACGCGTACCTGAAGTGCTTAACGCAAAGAGGCCCCGCTACCACCGGTCAGGTCCACCCGATGGTTATTTGGTATTATTTTGCAATACGCTTATTAATAACGGACATGCGCCAATTGCTAAAAGAACTACGCAAAACAAAGCTACCAGCCCTGAACTTATCAACTATTAGATCCCCGACATCGATAGAATCGTAAAACTCCTTATCCACAGGTAGCTCAAACTCTATTGCATTTATTTTGTCTCTTATGTGGCTTATAGGGTTAAGCGAAAGTCTGGCTTGCTTCAATTCAAATTTTAGGATGTATCTTTCAGCAAAGGCTGGCGTTGAAAAAAGAGAAAACACCAACAAAGATGCAATCAACAAATTTTTCATTTTAACCTCGACAAATAACGTCCTAATAACCTGCTGAAAAAGTAATGATGAAAACGCAATTCTAAAACCTACCGGCTTTTTCAGTCAGTGTAAGTTCGGGGTGAATTCAAATTCAAAGTGCACCATAAACTATAATCTTAAATCTTGGTTTTCAATTATGTATAAACAAAAATTCCAGTTAACGGTCTGGAAGCCGGCAGAAATTTGAGATAATCTATAAATATCATTTTTGCAGTAAATGTTAAATCAATTTATCAATTAAAGGAGTTTTTCCTTGAAAAGGCATACTTGGCGTACGAGGTAAGGGGAGGAGTCTTTAAATACGCTAAATTCGTGTAAAATAAAAGTTACATAGTTGGGTTACATTGGTTGCACGGGTTGCATTCGGTATAACCTCTCGAAATATTTTATAAAAAAGTGTAGCCCACCTGTAACCTTTGATGATGTTTTGAGGTTACAGAGACAGCCGACCGATTTTGAATGCAATCAAATAGTATTTAGGAAATTTTATGGGGGAAAGTGTAAAAAATGTCAGGCAAGCTACAGGCTTGAGTTGTGGCATACTGGATAATCGTAATGATCAGATGCGTGGTTCGCGATAGTGGGAGATTCGCCTAAAATTTTTCAATAAACTATAAAGGAGAAGTGCGCCCAGAAATTAGCCGCTTTTCTATCTTATTGAATTAATTTGTTTATTAAAAACGCACACTTTATGCTTGACACAAGTGCTATAGGATGTCCCCTAAGTAGGCCCCTGACATTTAATGGGTGGCATCATTATTCATCTTGTTCGGCCGATTGTCTTATTTCGGACAGGATTAGGCCTATCTCCTCTGACCATAACCCGGGACAACTAACAACGCCCCATCCTTTCTGAGTCTGAAACAGGCCGTCGTAGTAATAACTATTCCAACAAGTCCCCTTAGTCAACAACGTCCCGCAAGTCCTGAAGAGTTATTCAACATAGTCAACAACATCCCCACATCTCCAGAAAGGATAATGTCCTAAACAAAATAGGCAGGTTTCCTCAACTGCACATAAAGAATTCGGCGTCAGTCTGCCTTTGCTGCAATTCTGGCAACCTGAATAACTACATTCTTTGAACTGCTGCTTTTGATTTTTCTGAAATACCAAAAACTTGTTTTCAACGGACAACAGCCCTAATAATTTTCAGGATAAGTCTTAGCTTGTCCTCATCAGCCTCTTTAAGTAATTTGCTTATACTATCAGTCAGTTCTTTACTTGGCGACAAGTGAATAAATTCAAAAAGGTCTTTTATTTCTACATGTAATGCATTAGCTATTTTCTCCAATGTGTCGAGTGATGGATAACTTTTCCCCACTTCTATTCGGCTTAAATGTTTTGAATCTATACCCACCTTTTCTGAAAGTTTTTCCTGCGATAGTCCTTTTGCCTTTCGTAATTCCTTTATTCGTGCTCCGAGTAATTCCTTTGTCGTTTTCATAAAACCTCCAATTTTAAATAATCAACTTTTCAGGAGGCTTTTAAAACAACATTAAATATGGAAATATATTGACATTTTCTATATTTAATGTAGAATACTCTACATGAGATATAGAACCCCGCTTCAAAATCAACTCAGAAAATAGGTAATAGAAAGGAGGAGATGAGAAAAACAAATTGGCAGTAAGTGGCGGTTTTATTTTCTGTTTTAAACTATAAATGCCTAAGGAAAGTGACATTAATAAGAAAATGAAAGGAATGCATTTCAGAGAGAGAGATGTAAAGCGCGGGCACAACCTAATAAAGTTAACTTTATAACTCAAGTAGTTTTACTCCCGAGGTTTTTTATTTTGTTAACGTTCGGTAACAGGCGGTAATGATAAATAAAGATCTATTTACGGTAAAAGAATCGGCAAAGGTTTGCGAAGTTTCTAATCAGTGTCAACGGCTAAAATATTTATAACATGTTATTTCCTAAAGAACTATGGGATTCAAAGCTATTAAAAACGACTAAAGTTTAACAAAGTACTGTTTATGACCCCTAATGAGAAAAAATTGTTAGATGCTCTTCAAACGATTCAGTCGATTCACAAAAATTAAGAGAGTCTCTTTATAAAATAATCTCCTGTTCTTAAAGAAGAAAAGATAGATAATGGCAAAGATATTAGTTGTGGATGATGATAAAGATACCTGCTGGCTTCTTTCTAACATCTTAAAAGAAGATGGCTATCAGGTAGAGATAGCGCCCAGACAGGCAAATCTGCACTTAAAAGGATAAAGACAATAGAGTCAGATGTTATGGTTTTAGACTACAATCTTTCAAGAGTGAGGGTTTTAGGGGACATTGTTAACTATGTGGCACATGGGAGGTTTTTGAAAGTACCGGACGCAGGCGGATGAAGAAAGAACTGCATAAGAAGCAAGACCAGCTTAATATCATATTTAATTCTGTGCCAGCAATGATCTGGAGTAAAAATGCCGAAGGTAAATATTTGCAGGTCAACAGAGCTTATTGTGAAACTGTTGGATTATCAGAGGAAAAGATAATCGGTAGAACTGATTATGATCTTTACCCAACAGATATAGCAACCCAGCATTCTAAATATGATCAAGAGATAATTAATTCTAAAAAACCTGTATCTGGAATCGAAGAACGCCATTTGAAACCATCTGGAGATTATGGGTGGAGTCTAACAGAAAAATTGCCATATTATGATGATAAAGGTAATGTCGTTGGTACAATGGGTTTTGCACTTGATATCACCGAACGCAAGCGCCTGGAGGCCCAGGTGATCCAATCAGCCAAGATGGCCTCACTGGGAATAATGGCTGGGGGAATTGCCCACGAGATTCGCAATCCTTTAGCCGTATGCTCATCAGCTGCCCAGCTTATTATACAAAACCCGAACGATAGAGTACTGAGAGAAGAATGTGCTGATAAGATTTACTCGAACATACGCCGTGCAAACTACGTCATAGAGAACCTGCTCAGGTTTGCCCAAATATCTGGAGATGATTTCTGGCCTGTAAATTTTAATGAGGCCTTGGAGTTAACTCTATCATTAATAGAACAACAGTTTAAAGCACAGCAGATAGAGTTGAATAGAAAGTTTGCAAAGGACCTGCAACGTGTAATGGGTAACGTTAATTTACTTCAGCAAGTCTTTTTTAACCTACTCCTTAATGCATACAATGCTATGCCAAAAGGAGGAAAATTAACTATTTCAACACTTATTAATTCTGATGGAGATGTGGAGGTACGGTTTGCTGACACCGGCTGCGGTATACCCGAAGAAAACTTAGATAAGATATTTGACCCCTTTTTTACCACCATGTCGGTAGGAAAGGGAGTCGGGCTTGGTCTTTCAATAAGCTATGGGATCATCCAACAGCATGGCGGCACCATAGAGGTCGAAAGCAGGGAGAATGTCGGAAGCACCTTTACTATAAAGCTGCCTTTGACACAATAAAATAAGGAGCAACTTGGTGTCAAAAGCTTGAATTGTGAATTAAGGCTTGACAATTAAGCCTTTATCTTTTTTCTTCCCAATTCTGTAAGCGTCAACGACCCCAATAATCCAGCAGAAAATTATCAATAACAGAGCGAGATTGAATATGAGGCTGTCGGAAGTGGTGGATGCCCGGGTGGCTGCTTTTGAAATAGTACTCATATCAATTGCCCCACCTTCTGACCCAATCTTTTCGAGAATGGTAACGGCTCGTTGTACTGCTTTCACTATAATTACCAACAGACCGGCTGATACTGTAAGCATTAAAGCAATACCCCGTTTATAATGTTTTAGAATAATCTGACCCAGGCCTGGAAATACCAAACCTGATAAAAGCGCTCCTTTTAATGAGTTCTTCATAATATCCTTTCATCCTATTTACCTTATATACCCTAAGTTTTGTGTGATAGAGCATGATTTGTCCCTAAAAGCCTTCAGTCTTCAGTCTATCTACCTGAGTAATTATAACTATTTATACTTATTGTTTAGATAAGTCAAAATTTTTTGTAAAATTTGTCTTGACAACTTTACTAATTTGATTATATTTGTCAAATATGACAAATTAATAAAAATATTTTGCGAACGACTTTGAGCAAAATCAGACTTTTTACAAAGCCGAAAAAAGAAATATATGCTGAATTCACAATCACCAATACCATTATACCATCAGTTGGCTGATATAATACTTGCAAAAATACGTTCCGGAGAATATCCGCCCGGCTCAAGAATTCCTTCTGAAAACAGCCTTGCAGCGACCTATGGCATCGGTCGTCCGACTGCCAGGCAGGCCACAGATCTGCTGGTTCGCAAGCTCATGCTTGTAAGAAAGAGGGGTTCTGGAACATTTGTAAGAGAAAGCCGGAAAGAAGTTGACCTTTTTTCTCTTGCAGGAACGATTTCGTCTTTTCACAAAAAGGGGATATCTGTATCAACGCAGATCATAGAAGATATCCGTCTGGAGACTGTTGAAAGTGACTCTGAGAATCCTTTTTCAGGCAAGGAGGCTTATTTCTATTCAAGACTCAGCAGGGTTGAAGATATGCCGGTTCTGATAGAGGATATTTATCTGCATTCGGCTTTATTTTCAGGTATAGAACGGTTTAATCTTCAAGGCCGGTCCCTTTCACAGATAGTCGGAGAACAATATTATATGCGTCCGACAGGCGGGAAACAAAATTTTAGAGTCGGTTACTTAGGCGGGGGAAAAGCACAATTCCTTGATGTTTCTTCAGACACGCCAATTCTTACGGTAAAGCGTTTTCTCCACTTTGAGCAGGAAAAGAACGCAATATATTCTGAACTTTTTTGTCGAACCGACCGGTTTGTATTTTCTCAGAGCCTGTTTGGAAAATAGGGAATTGAAGCGAAAAAGTGTGAGAATAAGGTCAAATTTTTTCAAATTTGAGGTTAATAGCCAGCCTATTGGCTGAAAATTTGGGAAGATTTGAACCATTTTCACGTTTTTGCAGCCAATTCATCAGTTTTCAAACAGGCTCTCAGCTAATAGGAGGAATATCAGATGATTGATCGAGGCTACTATGAAGGGTTCGGAGGGGCTTATCTTCCTGAGGTTCTTGTCGCAACCTTTGATGATCTTGAGGATAAGTTTATTAAAGCAAAAAACGACCCTTCTTTCTGGAAGGAATATACTGATATAATGTCGACGTATTCATGCAGGCCGACGCCTATTACTTTTGCCGAAAACCTTACAGAGCACTTTAAAGGTGCACGTATCTATATAAAGCGTGAGGATCTGAATCATACAGGCGCACATAAGGCAAATAATGTTATGGGGCAGGGGCTTCTGGTAAAGAAAATGG
>JAHIKR010000109.1 GCA_018897415.1 Pseudomonadota bacterium | reverse complement strand
TATATCACGCCTTTTCTTTATTTCAGAACCAGGTTCGGGCTCCTGAAAAATTACATGGTTTTTTGGTACGTTATCGCTGTACTCAGACCCTTTAATCTTTGTGTTAAGTCCAAGATCTGACAGCATTTCGAGGATTAACACCACATCCTTTCCAACAAGATCAGGGACGACAACCTTATTCTCGCTCTTAATTATAAATGTTAAGGTAAGATAAGCACTTACCATTAGAATTAGAACGAATAAAATAAAGAAAAATGATATTTTTGCTAGTCTTATGATATTTTTTTCCTTTTAAAACAGACTGAAAAAAAACCATCCATATTGTTTATATGTGGAAAAGTTTTAAGATATCCGTTTTTATTAACAAGAGAACGCGCATTAAAAGGAAGTCCGTCAAGTTTTTTTTCAATAACAAACTCTGGATGCATATTCGAAAAAACTTTTACAACTTCTTCATTTTCTTCAGGTTCTGTGCTGCATACAGTATAAACCAAAACACCTGAAGGTTTAACAAGATACGATATGTTGTCAAGAAAGCTTACCTGTTTTTCTTTATAATGTATTAAATTCTTTTTTGACATTAACCACTTGATATCCGGATTTCTCCTCAGGACACCTAACCCGGAACAAGGTGCGTCTAATAAAATACGGTCAAATTCGGCAATATAATTTTTGTCAAAGGGTTTGTCCAGATTGTGTAGATAGGGTTGAACAATTGAAATCCCCAGCCGTTTCATTTCAGACTCATGCCGCAGAAGCTTTGCGTCATTTTTATCCAGGGCTATAATTTTGCCTTTATTTTTCATCATCTGAGCGATATGGCCTGTTTTTCCACCCAAACCCGCACAGGCATCTAAAATGGTTTCACCAGGTTGTGGATTTAAAAGGTATGTGACAATCTGAGCTGCTTCATCTTGAACTTGGAACCAACCATTCTCAAATGCTTTAATTTTTGGAATAGGCAGCTTTGGTTTGAAAAACCAAACTCCATCCGGCGAATAACTTGTATAGTCAATTAGCTCTACATCTGCTTTAAGAGTTTCTATCAGTTTATTGCGGGAGATTTTCAGAGTATTTGTACGTACAGTTATGGGCGGAATAGTATTTACTGCATCACAGAGCGCTTCAGTTTCTTTTAAGCCAAAATAATCAAGCCATTTTTTTATCAGCCATTCTGGAAATGATTTTGCTACTGATAATGCTTTTACGGGATCTTTCTCACGATCCGGGAAGGGGACTTTTTTATAATCTTTTGCAGAATTACGCAATACCGCATTTACAAATCGAACAACTTTCGGTGAGGCAAATGACTTGGTTATCTCTACAGATGTATTCACTGCAGCGGATACCGGTATTTTATCTAAATATATTACCTGAAAGAGTCCAAGACGAAGAATGTTTAAAATATTCGAATCTATTGCGCTTAATCGGGTATCAGAAAAATAGGCTATTATCCAGTCGAGCGTACCTCGCCGCCTGATAACACCATATACCAAGGCATTGACCAAAGCACGATCTCTTTTTGAAAGATACTGCTCTTTGTCAGTCATATCTTCTTCTAATACTCTATCGAGAGTTTTTTGTCCTCTATCAAGAGTATTTAATATAAATAACGCAGTGTTACGTGCATAATCTGCCAAGGACATAGCTCCACTTTGTTCCGCATTTGGTTGAGTAGTCGAGTGGTCGAGTAGGGAAATAGTCGATCAATACTATAGACTTTCAGATAATTAATTTTACAAGGCCAGAAGGAGGAAGGCGTATTAGTTATACGTCGACGACTGATAACGCAGTAAAATTAATTATCTGAAAGTCTATATCAGTTTAAAATCGTTCCAGGAGGTATAGAGCATCCACGCAAAAAGTCTTTAATAGATAAGCGCTTACCTGATTCACCCTGGATTTCTAAAATAGACAGAGCTCCTTTACCTGTTGCGATCCTGAGTTCATCTGTGAAGCCTTTTATTACTGTTCCAGGCGGGGCGGTGATATCCGTTAAGATCGGTCTGGCTGCAAAGATTTTGAGACGTTTATTGCCGTAAAACGTAAAGGCGCCAGGCCATGGAGTAACTCCTCGTATAAATGCCTCAATATCTTCAGCAGACTTTTTCCAATTTATATGTCCATCGTTTTTTTTAAGCAATGGTGCATATGTAGCCTTTTTGTGGTTCTGTGGGATGGGCTTTATCTCTCTATCCTCGAGAGCTTTTATTGTTTTTATAAGAAGATCAGCACCAAGTTTTGCCAGACGGTCATGAAGTATCGCCGATGTATCATCTGGAGCAATCTCTAATTTTGCAGAAAGAAGTATATCTCCTGTATCCAAACCCTCATCCATAAACATTGTTGTTACTCCGGTCTTTCTTTCCCTGTTTATAATAGCCCACTGGATTGGTGCGGCACCACGATATTTTGGAAGTAGAGATGCATGAATGTTAATTGAACCTGTTCTTGGTATTTCAAGTATATTTTTTGAGAGAATATGACCATATGCTATTACAACAAATATATCCGGTTTATGCTTTCGTATAATTTCTATAAAATTATCTGCCTTAATAGATGCTGGTTGGATTACTTCATAGCCTAAACTTATTGCGGTTTTTTTAACAGGAGGGGAAATTACTTTACGGCCTCGCCCTTTTGGCCGATCAGGCTGAGTTACAACTAATGCCACATCATAGTGGTTTTTGTGTAATTCCTTTAAGGAAGGGACAGCAAAATCAGGAGTTCCCATAAAGATGATTTTAAGCTTTCTATTATTCTTATTCACTATTTTCTCAATTGATTTTTAATACGTCTTTTATAAAGTTCTCTTTTTAATGCACTTATATGGTCTATAAATAAGATTCCATTTAAATGATCTATTTCGTGTTGCAAAACAATAGCGAGGTGTCCTTCAGCATCAATTCTCATGGGCTTGCCTTCTCTATTGAAACCTTCAACAAGTACGGATTCAGCACGTTTTACATCAGCCCTTAGATCTGGAACGCTGAGGCAACCTTCCTCTTCTGATATTATGCGACCATTGCTTTCGACAATCCTTGGATTTATGAGAACCTGAAGAGATCTATTTTCTTCACTTGGCGATACATCGTAGATAATTAGACTTTTATCGAATCCTACCTGTATTGCAGCCAGCCCAACACCTTTTGACTCATACATTGTGTAAGACATGTCTTCAATCATCTTCTGAGTCGTTCCATCTATATCTTCAATAAGCTTGGTAGGCTGTCTTAAAAATTTGTCAGGATATGTTAAAATATTAAGCGTTGACATTATAATAGACTTTTCCCCAAATTATATATTCCGTCTTTCCTTAAGGATTTGCAAAGTATTAACACCTGTAAGCATTGCGGATATAACTCCAGCAATTATTACCGGAAATATTTGAATTGCATGATTAGCCAGAGTAAAACCGGCGGCTTCCTTTGCTGGGATACCAAAAAGGGACAATGCAAAAACACCTCCTGCTTCCCATATACCCCAGAAACCAGGAACAGATGGTAGAGCTATAAAAAAACATATAATAATCATAACCACAAATAATTCAAGATATGATAGCCTTATTCCCGGGCAGCCAAGGGCCATGATATAGAAAGAGAAAGCTGATAGACCCCATATAATAAAAGAAAGACCAATACAAATGCATATTTTTTGGGGGTATTTAATAAAGGAAAAACCAGTTGAGAGGTTGTCTACAAAGCATATCAAAGAGGTACAGAATTTTTGAATTTTATTTTTTAATGAAACGCTTTTTAATGAAAAAAGAGAGGGAATTTTATTGATTGTCCGTTTTAAAATTTGTCGGATTGAACTAAAGCTAAAAAGAATGATTCCACCTATAAGTATAATCATTAACTTGAAAAGGTTTCCGCTAATGGTAACCAGGGTTTCCCTGTTCAGATTATATTCCCCAAAGGAAATGCTAAGTTGGGGATCTATATCTATAGAGGCAAGAATTACTGCAAAAAGGATGATGATAATGCTTGAGTCAAATACACGTTCAGCCACAACTGTTGCAAGGCCTGTTGAAAAGGGAACATTTTCCTTTTTTTGCAGAATAGCTGGTCGCGCCACCTCGCCGACCCTGCCCGGAAGGATGCAGTTTAACATAAAACCTATCATCATAGGATGAAATGCCTTCCAGAAGCTTATTTTGCAGGCCGGTTCCAATATAATCATCCATCGAAATGTTCTTAATGCAAAACTTATAAAAACAACAAATACAGAGGGAAATAGCCAGAAATAATTAATTGATGATAAGTAATTTAGAAGTTCATTTAATGGAACATTTCTAAAGGCAAAATAAAATGCAGTGATTGATATTATAATACCAAGTGCAAGAGAAATTTTTGCTTTTCTTTTCATATGAAAATATGTTGGTGCTAAAGAAGGCTTAACCAGTTCGGTACGGGATTATTAAGATAGGATCTCGCGTGCTTTTATTATATCTTTTTTAATTTGTTCCGATAGTTCTGAAATATTTGAGAACTTTTTTTCATCCCTTAATCTATCTATAAAGTTGACACGGATTTTCTGGCCGTAAATGTTTTCTTTAAAGTCAAGTATATGCGCCTCAACAGTAAAAATATGATCATCAAAAGTCGGGCTATATCCGATATTTGCAACTCCTTTAAATTTTTCCCCCTTGCATTCAACTGTAACAGCATATACTCCAATTTTCGGGCTCAGTTCATCATATAGATTTATATTTGCAGTGGGGAATCCAAGGAGTTTCCCCCCTCTGTCACGTCCTATCTCAACCCTGCCTCTTATCTGGTAATACCTGCCCAATAGTTTTTGGGATTCAGCAACTTTTCCGGCCATGACCAGTTCACGTATTCTTGTGCTGCTGATTCTTTCAGGAGAGGTGTTTGATATATGTAACTCATCGATTACGATTACTTCAAAGCCACATTGGTTTTCCAAAGTTTTTAGCAGATCTAGATTTCCCTCACGATTTTTCCCAAAAGTATAATCTTTTCCTACCACAATTGCCTTAATCCCAATGCGTTTTACAAGGATATCTTCCACGAATTCTTTCGCAGATATGGCTGCAAACTCCTGTGTAAAAGGGATGCAAATAAGAACATCAAGGCCGGCCTTTTCTATGAGTTCTGCCTTCTGTTCATAAAGGGTAATAAGAGGGGGATGATTATTTGTTTTTAATACTCTAATAGGATGAGGTTCAAAAGTCATGGCGACTGATGTGCCATTAAGCGCTATAGCTTTTTCAATCAGATTATGAAAAAGAGCCTGATGTCCAAGGTGTACACCATCAAAATTACCTATCGTAATAACAGCATTTTTGTATGGTTTTGTTATCTTATTTAGATCTTCAATTATTATCATGCCTAACTTTCCCGGTTAATAATGAACTTGACAAGAATAAGAAAAAAGAATAAATAGAATACTTTCCATATAAAATCAACCTTTAATTTATCATGATTTTAGACGGCAAAGTAAAAAGCCCCAGTTTCAAGGCGCGCAAATCCTGAGGAGAGAGACGTATTTATAGCTACGTCGCAACGACAAAGGATGCAGCGCAACGCAGAAAATGGACTTTTTACGAAGCCGTTATGATTATGCCGAAGTGGCGGAATTGGTAGACGCGCTAGGTTCAGGGCCTAGTGGGGGTATCTCCGTGGGAGTTCGACTCTCCCCTTCGGCACCATCTTAAAAGAATTGGCCACAATCTCAATAGGTTGCGGTTTTTTGACAAAGCTTCTCTCCTAAACTGACTGCTGACTGCTGACTGCTGACCACCGGTCCCCGAATTATTTATGCTTTATAGATTTTTGGCTGACGCTATCATAATTATCCATTTGATTTTCATTCTATTTGTAATTTCAGGTGGATTATTAGTACTCAGGAATAAAAGATGGTCGATAGTCCATTTGCCGGCAGCCCTATGGGCGGTAATCATCGAATTTAAAGGTTGGATGTGTCCACTTACACCACTTGAAAATTGGTTTCGAGAAAAAGGAGGAAATTCAATTTATCAAGGTGATTTTATAGAGCGCTATTTACTTCCAATAATTTATCCTGCAGACTTAACAAAAGAGCTACAAATAATTTTTGGATTATCTGTAATTATTATTAACATCGCCGTATATATATGGGTTCTTAATAAAATTCGCGTTAAAGTGTAGATTTAATCGGAAGAAGAATGAAGAATGCGGGACGTTATATATTAAAACGAAAGAAGCATAACCTCTTATTATAACACAATAAAAATATATTATCTCCTTGACAAAGAATAACCTCCTGATAGCATAGAGG
>JAHIKR010000108.1 GCA_018897415.1 Pseudomonadota bacterium | reverse complement strand
GGCAAGATAGGTTGAAAATGCATTTTTGACAAACCGTTTCTGTTTTGCCTCAACAAGATATTTGTACGCAGTAATACTGACATATACCAAAACCGTAACTAACAGCGGATAAACAAGATTTAGTATATAACCTTTTTCTGAGAACATATATTGGCATAATAAGATATAACCTGTGAACAGGGTTAAGGCAGACAAAGCGCCTGGTATTACTCCTGTTCGTGGAAGTGCAATTCCCAGCAGCAGGCCGGCAACAATAATAGCTGTTATATCAAATAATGGAGCCCATGCAGGATAAAACAGAAAGTCATTTGACAGAATAGAGTCAACGAAATTTGCATGGATTTCCAGACCCGGGAAGATGCTTTCAAGTGGAGTTACACGCAGATCATATATGCCTACGGCTGTTGCTCCAACAAATACTATCTTGTCCTTAAGGGCATTTTCGGAGATATTTCCTTTTAGTATGTCTGTAACAGGTATGTGTGGAAAGGTTTTCTCTCCTCCTCGATAATTGATAAGAACTCGTCCAAGTCCATCTGTAGGTATGGCTGTCTTTCCTAACTGTAACTTCTCTACACCATATTCAGCTATTTTAAATGAAAGGGGTTCATCCAGATAGGCGCCGGCAGCGATTAAAGATAAAGGAGCATATAGGTTGTCATCAAATCGTAAAACCGCAGGCATCCACCTCACAACACCATCTTGATCCGGTATCATATTGAAATAACCGGAGTATTTAGTTGCTTTTGATACTACCTCGATGTTGGACTGAGGCACATTCACTTCTATCAAGGGGGCGTTATAGGCATTGTCGGATGAATAGCGGACAAATTTATACTTAGAACCACTGATATTTTTTTTATGAATACGGATAGTTTTTTTATCAAAATGTTTGGATTCTTCCGGGTTCATATGAAAAAAATATCCAAGCACCACTTTTGCCTTAGAGTCTAAAATTGCATCGGCCAGTAATTTATCATTGTCAGATTTTGATTTTAGATTTTCCAGATATTGTTCAAAGCTTTTGTTGTGAATATCAATACGTTTAACTTCACTTTGTATAGTGTTTATTACCTGGACGATTCTTTTTTCATCAGGTTCAAGAAATCCTATATCAAATGCAATTACTCTGGCTCCTTTTTCGGAAAGTTTATTTACCAGATCAGCTATTTTTGATCTTGGCCATATCCATTTTCCCTCTTTGGCAATACTTTTTTCGTCTATTACGGCCAAAACAATATTTGAATCTGGTTCAATACTTCCTCTGGATTTGAATCTTAAATCTATTGTTTTTAATTCCATTATATCTAAAAATGGAATCTCTGAGACATATGCAAATACGCCTAATGAAATAGCAAGAAGTGCAATGAAAACAGGATATAGTTTTACTATTATTTTCATAAAAGAAACTCTGACCTAAATTGAGCGATTTTTTACTCGATCTGTACTAATCTTTTGCGCATCAAGGACTTGCGAAAAGTCTCGACATATCCATTAGTATGTCTGCGCTTTTCGCAAACCTTGCTGCATCAAAATCTTGGCACATTTCTTCGCAAAAAATCGCTCAACTTAGGTCTGAAGAATTAGGAACAGATCAATGGTTTTATCCAGTATTGTAAAGTATCAGGTTGCAGGAGCAAGTCTATTGAATCCTTATCAATAAGATTAAATGAATTCAAGAAGTTTCTAAAAACCACTGGTGCATTTGCAACCTGAATTTACCAAGTCAGCCCTTCAATCCTCTCGCGAGATATCTCCCTATAAAATACTATTGTCCAAATATGCGCTTGACAACAGCATTTTTATATGTACAATAATCTGTACAGGAGGTGCTTTATGGAAGCTATAACCTATACAGCCGCCAGGCAAAACCTTGCAAAAACAATGGAAAAAGTATGTAAAGACCGCGCGCCGGTGATCGTAACACGTAAAACCTCTAACTCTGTGGTCATTATGTCACTTGAGGACTATGAAGCCCTTGAAGAAACGGCTTATCTCTTACGGTCACCAAAGAACACCAGGCGATTGATTGAATCTATCGCCCAACTTGAAAACGACAAAGGGACCGAAAAGGAACTTTTAGAGTGAGACCTTTGCATAACGCGACATTTTTTTGTCAGGCAAGGAAGGCGAAAACTTTAACCGGAGGAATACATTGGGTATTTTGAGGATTAAAGTTTGAAGCCTGACACTGCATCACGGGAAAATGGCAGTTATGCAAAGGT
>JAHIKR010000107.1 GCA_018897415.1 Pseudomonadota bacterium | reverse complement strand
TTGAGTATTTCGAGGCTTAAAATTTGAGTCTGACACAGGCACTTTAGTGAAGCTTTATAGCGCTAATTGGGCAAAAGGGGGCGTTTTGCAAAGGTCTCAGGTTCTCTCTGTAACTCAAGGGGCGGAGCTATGTAAAATAAGGTGACAAAGCGCCAACGTATTGCCTGATAAGCTTTTATGCTTTGAGCTATCAGCCTGTGCTAACCCATGCCACGCCAAGCCAGACTTGATGCCCGCCCGCCTCGACTGAGCTCGCGACCCGCCCGCCTCGCGTTGCGAAGCATTGCGGGCAGGTGTCGGGCAGGCTCCCGGTGTCCTGCAACATGTAATGGCCCGCCCGCCTCGCCTGAGTGAGCTGAAAGGTTTTTGATGTTCTATACATATGTTTTGCTAAGTGAGAAGGATAGGAAGTTCTACACTGGGTTTACCCGAGACCTTAAGCAAAGAATGGAAGAACATGCGAAAGGATCAGTTGTGGCCACCCGCGATAGGCGACCGTTGAAGCTAATTTACTATGAGACATGCTTAGATGAACGTGATGCCATTAAAAGAGAGAAGTACTTCAAAGCGGGCTTTGGGAGGCGATTTTTGAGAAATCGTCTAGAATACTATCTGAAAGAGTCAACCGGAAAAGGCTCGCGATGGCGGGCAGGCCCGGGGAATTGAACGCCGAAAAATCTTTTGGGATGATAAGGATCGCACTTCCTTTCTGGAACGACTCGCTGTGATCCTTGAGGAAACACAAACCCAATGCTACGCGTGGACGCTGATCCCAAATCATTTTCATCTTCTTTTACGTACCGGCCCGTCCGCTTCGGCTGAGGCCTCGCGATGCCGGGCGGGTCCAACACCGCTAAGCAAGGTAATGCGACGATTAGAGACCTTTGAAAAATGTTCAATTTTGTTCAAGTTCAAGGAAGGCGAAAATTTCAAATGCAGGAATACATTGAGTATTTCGAGGCTTAAAATTTGAGCCTGACGCCGAAATTGGGCAAAAGGGGACGTTTTGCAAAGGTCTCGATTAATGACCGGATATGCCGTGACATTTAACCATCGGCATAGAAGGGCAGGGCATCTTTTCTAAAATCGTTATAAGTCTGTTGTCTGCGAGGAAGACCCTTATCTGTTGGAACTGATTCGATATATTCATCTGAATCCACTGAGAGCAAAACTGGTCGAAGATCTGAACGCCCTCGATAAATATCCCTGGACAGGCCATAGCGCCATCCTTGGCCGACGTAAAAACCCCCTTATCCCAGCATTGGAAAAGGAAGCTCCTTCCGCCGAAGGCGGATTGTCTTTTTCCCTTTCTTCTGGAAAGGGAAAAAAGCAAAAACAAGATCCTGCAAATCCTGCCTGCCCCGCCTGCCCTGTAGCTCCGGCAGATGGTACTGGGGTAGGTGGGAACCATCGTACTGGGGTTAATCCTGTCAAAAAAGAAAAGTCTTTGGCTCAAAAAACTATTGAAGATGTCCTCAGATATTTTGGTGAAAATTTAAAGGATGCCAGACGAAGATACCGTCAATTCGTGAAAAAAAACTTCGATCGGGACAAACTGGCTGAAACTTATCTTGATATTTTACAAAAAGTGCACAGGGGTCACTCATGAAAGCCATTACCCAAATCAGCTCAAGGCTGTTTTGGGTAAAAACACAGCCACCCCAACTCTCATTACCCATTTCAGCTCAAGGCCCCGGTTAAATAAAGAAGCAGATTTAACCCCAGTACGATAGTTCCTACCTACCCCAGTACCATCTGCCGGAGCTACAGGGCAGGCGGGGCAGGCAGGGCAGGCTGTTTTGGGTAAGTAGAACCAGTTTTTCCATGTTGGGTTTATGCCAGAGTTTTTGTAACACACAGTCCAACGATGGGTTGACAACCCAGTAACATTTCTATATTTTTAAAAAATTATTAATCTTTGGATGTAGCTGTTACAGAGAATTAATAGATGATCAAACAATTTAAGCACAAAGGCTTAGAGAGATTCTTTACGAAGGGCACCAAAGCAGGAATTCAACCTAAACATGCTGAACGTTTGCGTTTAATCTTAGGTAGACTAAATACATCAACCTGTCCCAAAGATATGAGTCTCCCTGGTTTGAACCTTCATGAATTGAGCGGTAATCGTAAGAGCATCTGGTCGGTCAAGGTAAGCGGTAACTGGCGCATAACATTTAAATTTGTTGGTGAACATGCCGAGTTGGTAGATTACGAGGACTACCACTGAGGAAAAAAATAATATTGAGAGGTAATATAATGTTGATGCATAATCCCCCACATCCTGGAGAAATTCTTAAAAAATTGTGCCTTGAGCCTTTAAACTTGACTGTTACTGATGCAGCAAAGGCATTAGGTGTCAGCCGAAAAACTCTATCCAGCATCTTGAACGGTCGTATCCGTATTAGTCCCGAGATGGCTGTACGGCTATCTATTGCTTTTGATACCACAGCGCAAAGCTGGATGAATCAGCAAGCACAATATGATTTATGGCAAGCAGAGCAACATCGTAGCGAATTGAAGGTAACTCGTTTATCAGCCGCAAGCATATAGACGTCTGTCAGGAATTGATTTTTTTTTAAAACTACCCCCTACCCATTTCAGCTCAAGGCCCCGGTTAAATAGGCTACGCATTTAACGGGGTAAACACTTTTGGTCCGCAGATTACCCCAGTACGATCTCCCGGACCTACGGGGCAGGCGCAGGTTACACGGACCCGCCTGCCACTGCGAGGCACGAGCGGGCAGGTTAAAAATATGAGAGATAAAAAAACTTATGCAATAATAGGAGCAGCATGAGGGGGAAGGGAATGGGGAAGAAAAAGTCCCGCATACCAAAGTTAGACGAGATAGGGTAGTTGAAAGTTGCCTGCTACAATTCCAGGTACGGTTATATCTTCATCAAGTTCTTCCCAGCGCAGAGCAAAGCCATCTAAGCGCAAAGTAACTTTCTTTAATTGGTCGTCCGTTGCCTTTGAAAGTAATTTAAACCTGTCTGCCGGAAAACCAATTAAACGCCCGTCTGTTAGTTCAATGAAAATTGTTCTTTTTTCGGTCCAAACCCGAATAGCTGTTGGTTCGATAATTTTTTCGTTAACCGCTGATGTGAATGTCATAATACTTCTCCAAGAGAAATTCTAAATGTTCGAATACTAATTTCTCAATATTGCGAACAACTAAAGGAGAAACTCCTTTATTCCGTGCCAATTTCACAGGGTCAAGCCAAAATTTGCATTCCCCATCCGGGGTTGCCACATGAATATGTGGCGGTTCATTTCCTTCGTCTGAATAGAAATGAAATCTGAATGATCCTATTCGCAAAACAGTTGGCATAATTATTAAATTATATATGTTGAAACCTGTTTGTCAATATAAGTGTTGCATTAATGTTTCGAAAGACCAGGGGCACGAGCGAGCAGGTTACACAGATAAAAAATTGAAAAAAGAAAAATATTAGACACGGATTTCCCCAGTACGATCTGCCGGAGCTACCCCGGTTAAATGCGCTTCGCTGTCCTTCGGAATTTAACGGGGTAAACCCCGGAGGAATGGACTTCGCCCCGGAGAAATAGGCTCCGCATTTCACAGGATAAATATTCCACAGGGCAGGCGGGGCAG